>JAZNEE010000132.1:0-7493 GCA_045588405.1 Acutalibacteraceae bacterium | reverse complement strand
GACAAGCTTTATAGTCAACTCCTTGGCTCACAGAACGACATGGCTACGATCCGACTTTAGGGGGATTACCGCTTGTTTCATATCTTGCGTAGGTAACGCGTTTAATACCAAGCATTTCAGAAATTTGCTCTTGAGTTATGTGCATTTTCTTTCTTCGTTCTCTGAGCTTTTTACCGATTTCGGTACGCTTTATTTCTTTCGACATATTGCTAGGCTCCTTTTAAAAATGGTCTTGACTAAACAAGTTTTTGTTGCTATAATAAATCGGTCGATTGCCGGGATGGCTCAGTTGGTAGAGCAGCTGATTCGTAATCAGCAGGTCGTGGGTTCGAGTCCCATTTCCGGCTCCAAAATCCTCGTTATTTTAACGGGGATTTTTTTATATCTTATTATCGGTAAGAACTTCGGTTGCTCTGATAAGAGTTTCCATCGGGTTTTCAATAAACTTGCTTTTGATTGAAAGTGCAGTTTCTTTATCGGGCACTAAAAGTGAAACACTTGCTAAAGTGTGATCCTTTTCAAGCACACTGCAAGTGATGTAAAAACCAAAATCGGTTTCTTTGATTTCGATTTCATTGTTTCGCTCGTTGTTTCTTCTTGTAACAATGGTCTTTGTGATTGCCAAGGCTTTTTCTTTAACAGAATAGGGAAGCCCAGAACCCAAAGCATCAGATACTCGGCGACTTTCGTCATTTGCTTTAAATAGCATTTCACCATCTTCTTCAAAGCTTTCGATAGTACCGTTTTCGTTAAGTTCTGTAATGGCAAGTGCAGTTTCAAAATAATTAGAAATCCCACCGAAATGAAGTTGTTCTTTAACCTTTTCAAGTGGAACAGCACGCTCGGAATTGCTTAAAAGATAACATATCAAAACTCTTATTTCAACACGACTTTTAAGTCCGCCGGGGTTTACGCCGGCATTCATAGCATCAGTTTGCATATCATTCTCCAAATAATTGATTTTATAACATTATACATTATAATTAAAAAATTTACAATAGATATTGATTGAATATTTTTTTCGTTTGTAGTATAATACAAGGAAAAGAGGTGTTTTGCTTGAATAAAAAGAAATTTGCCGAACAAGTTGAATTGCTGGTGTCAAAGAATAATGAGCTTTATAGCGACAACGTCGCATTGAGCAACGAGCTTGAAAAGAAGAATAAAATTATTGCAGATCTTAACAATAAATTGGCCGAATTAACTGCCGAAATAGATTGTTTAAATGCAAAACTTTCCGAAACTCAAAATAATTCAACTACAGAGAATGGTGCAGTTGATGTTCAAGAACCTCTTTGTGATGTCGAAGAGGTGGATTTCCAAAATAATGATATTAACAGTGATTCCGTTGATTCTTTAAAACAAGAAGTATCTGTAAACGAAGTAAAGGCAACTGCATTTTCGGTTCCCGAACCAAAAATAATTGAGGTTGAACCTAATATTGCTGATGCTTCGGTTGTGATTGGCAAAGCTGTACTTAAATGCGCCGAAGTTTGCAACTTATTTACGTCACACGGAGGCCCCAATGCTAAGGATCTTGTCAATCTTGCTTTGGGTAGAACCGAGGTTTTTAAATCCGAGATATTAAGCATAGTCTCAGAAAACGGTGATTTTGCAAGCAACGAAATTGAGATAAATGCAAAACTTTCTGCGTTGGATGAATATTTCGAATTACTTAAAAAGCAAATATAATGTTAAATAATTAACAAAGATTTAGGTTGTAAATTAAATTTTATGAGAAATTTAGTAGAATTTTTAACAAACCTCTTGACAAAACACTCATATTATATATAATGAATGTGTTACTTTAATGTATTAAATCATTTTGGAGGAAAAAATAATGCTTAACATTAAAACTTACAATAAAATTTCGGCCATCGGTCTTGATAGATTCGATAAAAATGTTTACGCTTGCGGTGATGATGTAGAGAATCCCGTTGGCGCAATCGTTCGTTCAGCAGCACTTCACGATGTTGAATTCCCTAAATCCTTGCTTGCTATTGCTCGTGCCGGTGCAGGTACAAATAACATTCCTGTTGACCGTTGTGCAGAAGAGGGTATTGTTGTTTTCAACACTCCCGGTGCAAATGCTAATGCAGTTAAAGAACTTGTTATTGCAGGTCTTCTTCTTTCTTCGCGTCGCGTAATTCCCGCTATTGAATGGGCAAAAACCCTTAAAGGTAACGGTGCCGAAGTTGGTAAGATGGTTGAAAAGGGAAAAGGCGCTTTCGTAGGTCCCGAAATCAAGGGTAAATCTCTTGGTGTTATCGGTCTTGGTGCTATCGGTGTTCTTGTTGCTAACGCTGCAAACGCTCTCGGTATGAAGGTTTATGGTTACGACCCTTATCTTTCGGTTAATGCCGCTTGGAACCTTACTCACAACACTGTTCACGCTATGGAACTTAAAGAGATTTACGAGAACTGTGATTATATCTCTGTTCACGTGCCTCTTACTCCTGATACCAAAGGCTTTATCAACAGCGAGTCTATCGCAATGATGAAGGATGGAGTTAGAATTCTCAACTTTGCTCGTGGCGATTTGGTTAATTCTAACGATTTGCTTGCAGCACTTGATGCAGGCAAGGTTGCAGCTTATGTTACTGACTTCCCATCTGATGAGATGATCGGCGCTGATGGTGTTGTTTGCATACCTCACCTTGGCGCATCTACTCCCGAGTCTGAAGACAACTGTGCTATTATGGCCGCTGACGAGCTTATGGAGTATATTGAAAAAGGTAATATCGTAAATTCTGTTAATTTGCCCAACGTTTCAATGCCTATGAGCGGTGATGAGAGAATTTGTGTTATTCATAAGAATGTTCCCGCTGTTATCAACAAGATTTCGGGTATCATTTCTGCCGCAAATATCAACATCAACCACATGCTCAACAAGTCTAAGAATGAAGTTGCTTACAGCATGCTTGATATTGAAGAAAAGGATATGGCTAAGGTTAATGCCATCGCATCAGAAATCGAGGCTATGCCCGAAGTTATTAAGGTAAGGATAATTTAATGGAATATCGCAGATCTCCTCACGATGATCAGCTTCGTGAACGACGCCGTAAGAAGCAGAAACTTAGAACAACTGTTATATTTGTACAGTTTGTTTTGATTCTGATTCTTGCTGTTTCGCTCATTGTTGTGTGTGCAAAATATAATAATTTAAAGAATGAGACCGACAAGTTTAACGACTCGTCGGTCGCTTCTGGTTATACTGATTCAGGTGAAAGCACCGGATTGACCCAAGAGCAACTTTTGATGGTTGCTGAAACCGAAAAATGGTATATGATGCTTGTCAATACCGATAATAGTGTGACAAAGGATTTTATAGATTCTGTTGAGCTTAAAACTATTGCAAGCGCTTACAGAGGAACTAAAGAATCGGCAAAATATCTTGATTTCAGGGTTGTTGAGCAGTATGAAGCCATGTGTAAAGCCGCTTCGGATGACGGTATCGCTCTTTGGGCTTGCTCGGCATATCGCGATTATGAATATCAACAAGGTCTTTTTAATAATCGAGTAATCCGTTTTAAAAATCAAGGTTTATCTGAAGCTGATGCGAAGGTTGAAGCCGCTAAGGTTGTTGCTATTCCAGGTACAAGTGAGCATCATTTGGGACTTGCGGTTGATATAATTTCGGTCGAGGAAAGCTTTGAAAACACCAAAGAATTCCGTTGGCTTCAAGAAAATGCCGCCGATTTTGGGTTTATTATGCGTTATCCTAAGGACAAGCAGAATATAACCAAAATCATTTATGAGCCGTGGCACTATCGATACGTTGGTGTTGAGCATGCAAAAGCCATAAACGAGCTTGGAATGTGTTTGGAAGAGTATATTGAGTATTTAAAACGCGGTGGAATTCAATAATTCCGAAAATTTTGAGGATTGAAAAAATGATAAAAAGTTTAAATCAACCCGTTGATATGACAATGGGTTCCCCTTGGAAGGGAATATTAAAATTCACATTGCCTATGCTTATAGGTAACATCGCTCAGCAGTTATACAGTACCGTTGACAGTATTGTTGTTGGCAAATACATAGGTGATAATGCGTTGGCTGCTGTTGGTAGTGCATTGCCAATTGTAAACCTTCTGCTTGTTTTGTTTATCGGTATTTCTGCAGGTGCCAGCATTATGGTTGCACAGTATGTCGGTGCAAGGAACCGTGAAAATTTATCCTACACAATTGGCAACAGTATAACAGCGACTGCTATTGCATGTATTGTTCTGATTGCTGCAATTCTGCCGATTTTGAAATATATCATTCCATTGTTAAACACCCCCGAGCCTTTGATTGATGATTGCTATGACTATTTAGCTATTTCTCTTATTGGTATTGCGGGTATGGCCTACTATAATATATTAAGCGGTCTTTTAAGAGGTCTTGGTGATTCTTTTTCAGCGCTTATATATTTGCTTGTTGCAACGGTTATAAATGTAGTTCTTGATATTTGCTTTGTTGCTTCTTGGGGCCTTAATATGGGTGTTGCAGGCGTTGCTTGGGCAACAATTATTGCTCAGGTTGTTTCTTCAATTCTGTGCTATGTTAAACTTGTTAAAATGAAGGAATATTATGACTTCAATTACAAACATTTGATTCCTAAATCAGGTTTTATAAAGACACTTGTTAAATTAGGTCTTCCTGCAGGACTTACACAGGCAATTTTCTCGTCCGCAATGCTTATTGTTCAGTCATTAACCAATCAGTTTGGTGAGGCATTGATTGCTGCAAATATAATCGTCATGCGTGTTGATGGTTTTGCCATGATGCCGAACTTCTCGTTCGGTACAGCTCTCACAACATACGCCGGTCAAAATATCGGTGCTAATAAAATCGATCGTGTAAGGAAAGGTGCAAAGCAGGGAGCCTTGATGGCGGTTTTATGTTCGGCTTCGATTACACTCGTGATTTTATTGTTTGGCAAATATCTTATGGGTATGTTTACCGATACACCCGAGCTAATTGAAAAAAGCCAGTATATTATGAAAATATTGGCTGTTGGTTATGTTTGTGTAGCCGCTACTCAAAGCCTTTCGGGTATTATGCGCGGTGCTGGTGATACAATGACCCCAATGTGGATTTCACTTATCACAACCGTTATTATACGCGTGCCGTTGGCTTATGGTATTTCTTATGCCACAGCTTCCGAGACTCTTCCCGTTGGCGTGTTTGAATGTATACCGGTGTCACTCCTATGCTCGTGGGTGATAGGTGCTTTGCTAACGATAATTTTCTATAAATTTGGAAAATGGCACAAAAAAGCGTTAAATTAAGTAAAAAAACACTTGACAAACAAATAATCTTGTGTTAATATCTTCTAGACAACAAAGTTGGACATTATCCGTTCACACCTCAAAGTTTCGTCTTAAGAGGTCAATATGTACTAATTATTAGTCTTATTGTGCGCGGATAATTATTTGTCCGCGCATTTGTTATTTTAGGCCGGAGGTGCTTTACTATCAGTAACAAGGAACTGCTTATCAACGAAGACATCAAGGAAAAGGAAGTTCGAGTTATCGGTGCAGACGGCTCTCAGTTGGGAGTTATGTCTTCAAAAGACGCTTTGAAAAAAGCTGTTGAAGCCGATCTTGATCTCGTTTTGATTGCTCCGAATGCAACACCACCTGTATGCCGCGTTATGGACTACGGTAAGTATTGCTTCGAACAGGCAAAACGTGAAAAGGAAGCTAAAAAGAACCAGAAGGTTGTCGACATTAAGGAAATTCGTTTAGGTCTCAGTATTGATACTCACGACTTTGAAACGAAGGGCAATCACGCCAAGAAATTCCTTCAGAGCGGCGACAAGGTTAAGGTTTCAATCCGTTTCCGTGGCCGTGAGCTGGGTCATCCAGAGATCGGTACTGAAATTATGGCAAGATTTGCTGACTTCTGTGCAGAGTTTGCCGTAGTTGAAAAGCCTGCCAAAATGGAAGGCAGAAATATGTTGATGTTTCTTGCACCCAAGCCCACAAAGTAGTCGCTAAATTATCTCAAGGAGGAAAATTAAATGCCTAAGATGAAAACTCACAGCGGTGCTAAAAAGCGTTTTAAACTTACCAAGCTTGGAAAGGTAAAACGTGCACACGCATTCAAGTCCCACATTCTTAACAAGAAGACCACCAAGCGTAAGAGAAATCTTCGTCAGACTACCACTTGCGACGCAACAAACGTAGCAAAGGTAAAGAAGATGCTCCCTTACAAATAATTAATCGCTAAAAGAAAGCGGAGGTTGCTGAAATGGCAGGTATTAAAGGCGCAATTATGACGCGCAAAAGAAGAAAAAAAGTATTAAAGCTTGCCAAGGGTTACTTTGGTGCAAAATCTAAGCGTTTCAAGACGGGCAAGGAAGCGGTTATGAAATCAGGACAGTATGCTTAGATTGGTCGTAGACTTAAGAAGAGAGATTTCCGCAAACTTTGGATCACCAGAATTTCTGCTGCTGCAAAGATGAACGGTATGAACTACTCTACTTTCATGAACGGTCTTAAAAAGGCCGGCATCGATCTTAACAGAAAGATGCTTGCAGAGCTTGCTGTTGAAGATGCTGCTGCATTTGCAACACTTGCTGAAAAAGCAAAAGCTGCTCTTAAGTAATTATGATTTTAAAACCGAATTGCCATGCAATTCGGTTTTATTTTAGTTATTATAGGTGTTTTTATGAGTTGCAGAATTTTATTTGTCCGTCACGGTCAAAGCCTGGGAAACTTCAGTAAATCGTTTTTAGGGCATACCGACCTTGATTTGTCGCCGTTAGGCTATGAACAAGCAAAGTGCACAGCAAATTATTTGAATAATTTTAAAATTGATAAAATATATTCGAGTGACCTTTTGCGAGCACATAATACCGCTAAGGCTTATTCTGATATTTCAGGCATTGCAATCATTGATGATAAAGGTTTACGTGAGATTTTTGCAGGTGATTGGGAAGGAAAATCCTTAGACGACTTGGAAAAAGAATATCCTCAGTCATATTCTCAAGTTTGGCGCTGTAATATTGGATTAGCACACCCCGATGGTGGTGAAAGTGTTGCCGAGCTTTGCAATCGCGTACATAAGAAAATCACTGAAATTGCAAAAGAAAATGATGGCAAGACTGTTGTTATCTTCACCCATGCGACGGTGCTTCGTTCATTTTTTAATAAAATTAACGGGTTTGAAATTCAAGATATGAAGGATTGGCCTTGGCCATCAAACGCTTCGGTTAGCAAAGCTGTTTATGATAACGAAAAATTTACACCTATCCAATATGGGTTTGATGATTTTATGAATGAATTAAAATCATTTGCCAGTGATGATGACAGAATTGGCGTTGCCACACCCTATGCTTCAGCTCAGGGAATCCAGAACCATACGCAAAACGGCCACTGCTGGACCTGGCTTCGTAATCCCGGTATACAGCAGGACTGCGCCGCCAATGTGGGTAGTAACGGACATATTTATTATATAGGTGAATACGTGCAAAGATACACTGACGGTGTTCGTCCGGCTATGTG
>JAZNEE010000131.1:0-3709 GCA_045588405.1 Acutalibacteraceae bacterium | reverse complement strand
ATATATCAAGAGGAGTTTTGCCATCAGACAACATTTTAGTGACCGATTCAAGACCGTTCACACCGTCTTCTAACTTTTCTATATCACTATCCATAGCGCCGGGTAAAAGCTGAATGATAAAACCACCTGCAGATTTAACGGTTAAATCGGGGTTTACAAGCACACCCAAAGCACAAACGGTTGGAATCTGTTCGCTGACAGCATAATAAGCCGTTATATCCTCGGCAATTTCACCAGATGTGAGTGGCAACTGACCAATATAAGGCTCTTTTAATCCTAAATCCTTTATAACAAACAACGTGCCACCGCCAACAGCACCGCCAACGTCCAATTTACCCTTGGCGTTAAGCGGAAGTTCGACAACGGGATTAGTGACATAACCTCTAACATTACCGTCTGAATCGGAAGCTGCAACCAAGGTTCCCGCAGGGCCATCACCTTGAATTCGCACTGTGAGAGAGTTATCGGCACCCTTTAGCATATTACCCATCATTGAAGTTGCGGTGAGCAATCGACCCAACGCGGCAGTAACAACCGCTGAGGTTTTATGATATCCTTCAGCCTTGGCAACAATATCGGTACTATCTATACAGGTTGCCATAACGGCACCATCGTTTGTGATACATCTAATAAGTTTTCCCATTTTCTATCTCTTTCTTGTTACATAAATAATTCGTTCATCGGTGTTCTTCGGTGCTTCAAAGCTCATATCGCCCAAAACCGCAACAACCTCTAACCCGGCAGTTGCCAGCATTTTTTGCAAAGTTTCATCTGAATATGCACGCTCTGAAAATTCTTCAACCGAACGGCGATAATTTCCGTCTTCCGTTTCGCAGAAAAAGTCAAGCCTTATATCAACTATTCCATTGTCATCGCACTCGGAGTTTCGCCAGGTGTAAAAAACATCATCAGTTTCGCCCACAAAGGTGTTGCCCGACAAAACATTTTTGTGCTTATATTCCGAATTTACGTCGAAAATAAAAAGTCGATCTTTTTCCAAAAATAGTGACACCTTATTAAAAGATTCCTGCAATTCTTCTTCGTCGGTAATATGGTTTATACTATCTAAGCAACAAACAGCACCGTCAACTGTACCATAAAGATCAAGTTCGGCAGCAGTTTGACAAAGAAGCAACATTGTAAACCCTTCGCTATAACATTTTTCCCTGGCTCCGCCTAGCATCTCAACCGATGGGTCAACCCCGATCACATCAATACCCTGTTTTAAAAACTCAAGAGAAAAACCGCCTGTTCCGCAAGCAAGGTCAAGCATAAGCGTTGGCAGACGGTCATATTTCTTAAATAATTCTATAAGGTGTTTTGCTCGTGAGGGATAATCAACATCCTTTTGCAGACGGTCATAAACGGTCGCAAACTCGCTGTAACTCATTTATCATCAAGTCTTTCAAAAACAAATTTATATCCGTCGTTGCCGTAATTGAGCGAACGGTTTACACGGCTGATGGTTGCGGTGCTGGCACCCGTTGCGGCAACGATATCGCTATACACCTTGCCCTCGGTCAGCATTTTTGCAACAACCACGCGCTGAGCAATAGACTGAATTTCCTTAATTGTACAAATATCCTCAAAAAAAGCATAGCACTCATCAATGTTTTGAAGAGTGAGTATAGATTCAAAAAGCATATCGGTGCTTTCGTTATGAAGCTTATTCACAGAGAACACGTCCTTTCGTATTAACATTTTAACACGATAAATCGCGAAAGTCAATAGTTCTGTTTTCTAAAACATAAAGAAAACCGCCGTCTGAATAATCAGACAGCGGTTTTTAAAAATATTATTCTTCGGTTGCCATAATCTCGCGGAAATCGTCACCGCTGATTTTTTCGTTTACAAACAACTGCTGTGCAACCTTATGAACCTTGGGCATATTCTTGTTAAGAATATCCTTAGCCTTATCATACTGTTCCATAATAATAGCGCGTACTTCAGAATCGATAATCGCCGCCATATTTTCGGAATAGTTAGGTGTTGAAGAGAAGTCACGACCCAAGAACACCTCGTTATTGCCTGTGCCAAGCTTTACAAGTCCAACCTTAGCGCTCATACCGAACTTGGTTACCATATTATGAGCCATTTCGGTAGCACGTTCGATATCGTTGGATGCACCTGTGCAAATATCGTCCTGAGTAAGTTCTTCTGCAGCGCGTCCACCAAGAAGCGAACAAATGTCCTCTTCCATTTTGGTTTTGGAAATGTGTCCGTTATCCTCGTTGGGCAAGTACATTGTAAAGCCTGCCGCCATACCACGAGGGATAATAGAAATTTGATGAACGGGATCCTGTGTCTTAAGGAAATAGGAAACAACAGCGTGACCCGCCTCATGATAAGAGGTGATCATCTTATCCTTGTCTTTAATAACTCTGGATTTCTTCTCAGCGCCCATCATAACCTTAATAGTTGCATCCTCGATATCCTGCTCGGTGATAGCCTTACGGTTAGCGCGAGCTGCAAGCAAGGCTGCCTCGTTAAGAAGGTTTTCAAGGTCGGCACCGGTGAAGCCAGAAGTTGATTGAGCAATAGTTTTGAGGTTTACGTCGGGGCCCAATGGCTTTCCTCTTGAATGAACCTTCAAAATCTCTTCTCTACCCTTAACGTCGGGGTAGTTTACCATTATCTGACGGTCGAAACGGCCGGGACGAAGCAACGCTCTATCCAAAATATCGGGGCGGTTGGTTGCAGCAATAATGATAACACCTTCGTTTGCACCAAAACCGACCATTTCAACAAGCAGCTGGTTAAGAGTTTGTTCTCTTACATCGTGACCGCCGCCAAGTCCTGCGCCTCTTTGACGACCAACAGCATCGATTTCATCAATGAAAATGATAGCGGGAGAATTCTTTTTAGCCTGATCAAAAAGATCGCGCACACGAGAAGCACCTACACCGACGAACATTTCAACAAAGTCAGAACCCGAAATTGAGAAGAAAGGAACACCTGCTTCACCTGCAACTGCACGTGCAAGCAAGGTTTTACCTGTTCCCGGAGGGCCAACAAGCAAAACACCCTTAGGAATTCTTGCGCCAAGCTCGTTAAACTTCTTGGGGTCTTTAAGGAACTGGACAATTTCTTCCATTTCCTCTTTTTCTTCATCTGCACCCGCAACATCAGCAAAGGTGGTTTTGCGCTTATCGTCTTCGACCTTCTTAATGCGAGCCTTACCGAAGTTCATGGTCTTATCTCCACCCATTGAACCCATTCGGCGCATGATGAATATCCAGCCAAAAATTATAAGTGCAAACATTATGATGGTGGGAAGCATGCTCATAAGCCACGAGGTTTCGCCACCCGATTCATAGTTATAAACTATTCTTTTAGCTGCCTTGTCGGCATCGCTATACTCTGCATTAGCATCAACCGATGCATTATATTCAATAACAGCTTCGGAAACGTCGTTATAGAATATTTCGGCGCTTGCAACCGTGATAACGTGTTCTTTATTGTCGGCACGGGTTACATATTTCAACTTGCCACTGTAAAGGTTAAGCTCATATTCGCTGATTTCACCGTTGCGAACCATCTCAACAACCGACGAATAATCAACCTTTTCGGCTTGTTCGGAGCTATATACCACGCCGATAACAACCGCTATCAAGATAAGCGGGATGCCGACATACAGCAAAATTTTCTTAAACTTACTCATTTTTTACCCCTTTCAGGTATTATTGGACTTATACATTATAGTATTCTC
>JAZNEE010000130.1:0-2953 GCA_045588405.1 Acutalibacteraceae bacterium | reverse complement strand
GTTATCGTTAAGAACATTTTTGAAAAGAACTTTGTCCATTCCAAGAGCCGATGACATAACGTCGCAACCAACATAAGGCAATCCCAAGGCCTCTAAATAGCCTTGCAAAGTGCCGTCTTCACAGTTTGTGCCGTGAACAATGGGAAAAGCAACATCAACTGTGATGGGCTTTTTCTTGAAAATTCCGCCACCCAAAAATTCGATGTGTACTTTATTGTTGTCGGGTACAAAAACAATTTTTGAGCAGGTTTTCTCAATAACTTCGGGAGTTTTGAAAATATCAATCGAGAAAAATCTTTCATCGGTGTAAAAAACGCCTTTTTTACTGATGTAAACGGGTATAACGTTGTATTTTCCCTTGTTGATGTTACCCATAGCCTGAACTGCCGAAATAATGGCGATTTCGTGCTCTACCGAACGTCCTCCGAATATAACTGCAACGGTTGTTTTCATAAAATAATCTCCTTATTCAAGATAGTTATCGGGCAAATCGTTCTCAAAAAGGAGAACGGTGTTTTTATCACACATGGGGGTAAATACTTTAACTGCTTCGGCAAACGAGGAAACAACAAAAAGGTTTTCGTTTTCAAAGCCCGTTTCTCTAATGCCTTCGGCAATGGGAATCGAACGCTTTTTGCCAACGAGAATTATTATATCAGCGTGCTTTGCAGCTTCGGATCCCAATCGCTTGTTACATTCAAATTCTTTATCTCCCAGTTCAACAAGACCGGGGGTTACGAGTATTTTTTTCATACCATAGAAACTGCCCAACACTCTTACTGCCTCTAAACAACCTTCGGGGTTAGAGTTATAGGCGTCGTCGATAAGTGTTGCACCGTTTATATAGGGTTTAAGTTCTAATCGGTGCTCAATGGGTTTTAATTTAGAAACTGCAAAGGCAATTTCTTCAGGTGTCAGTCCCAAATGCAAAGCAACGGCTGCTGCGGCGGTTATGTTAAGAGCGTTATGAAGTCCCAAAAGCTTTGACGTGACGTCAAAAACCTTGTCACCGCATTTAATTGTTACTTTAAGACCCGACGGCGAATATGAAATATTTTCTGCCAAACAGTCGCAATCACTTGTACCATAAGTCACAGAATCGTAATCAGAAACCTTGGCTTTTATCAGCTCGTTATCGGAATTCAAGAACATTTTGCCGTTTTTTAATTTAACGCGGTCGGCAAGCTCGAACTTGGTAGAAACAACCGTTTCAATATTGCCAAAGGTGTCAAGGTGCTGAGGACCTACCGAAGTTATAATTCCAAGATCGGGGTTGGCAATATCGCAAACCTCGGCAATATCACCCTTGCGTTTTGCACCCATTTCGCAAACAAAAATCTCGGTTTGGGGCTTCAAATGATTTCTAACCGTAATAACAACGCCCATTGGAGTGTTGTAGTTTTCGGGGGTTACAAGGGTGTTGTATTTTTCGTTTAAAATACGGCCCAAAATAAACTTGGTACTCGTTTTTCCATAGCTTCCTGTCACGCCTATAACCTTAAGGTCACGATGCTCGCGAAGAATTTTCTTTGCATCGTTAACGTAATAGTTGGAAATTGCCTTTTCAACCGGTTTCATAACAAGCAAGGAAAAAATCGTGACAATCGGGGAATAAACCGCACAAACAAAAAGCAAAATTGCAAAAACTTTGCCGACAACCCCACCTAAAATCACCGACAAAGTGGCGATTATGACAAATATAACGGCAGCGGCAGAAATCATACGCTTAACCCTTGCGGTTAAAACCAATTTTTTAATTGATTTCTTGTTTTTATTTACAGCAATTATGCCAAAAAGCAAGGTTACCGCAACAAGAATACCCACGTTGACGGCGTTAAAGGGTGAAAACTTGGACACAACTCCCAAGCCAATGGCAACGGCACCCAAAACCGACAAAAGAATTGTCACAACGTCAAAAGTGCCGAAAGCACCTTTATACCAACGAAAATAGCGTGATAAAAAATAAGAATTCTGTTGAAGCATTTGGTATTGGCGGGTAAGCCCAACCGTGCCGAAAACGGCAACAAGTACGGCAAATGCAATTTTTAAAATCAAATCCATAACGTATTGCTCCTATTTTACGGAATAAAGCTGCGAAGAATGGCGTTTACTTCTACCGGTTTTTCGGCAAACGACCAATGTCCCGTATCCTTAATAACACAAAGACCGCAGTCTTTAATCATTTTCTCGATTTTCTTTGCCATATAAAGCGGTGTTGCGGTGTCGTTTTCACCCCATATAAGCAAGGTTGAGGCGGTTATTTTTGGGACAAAAGGTGTCATATCGTCGTTAACAAGCTTTACCATTGTTTTGCGCATAACCTCTGGTGCCGAGCTGTAATCGGCCGAGCCAAAGTGTGAGCGAGCCTTTTTAACAATCTCTTTACCCTTTTCACCGAAAACCGGCAGTTCGAATATCTTTCTGATTGTCTTAAAAGAGGCAATTTTAACCGTCTTTTTAAGGCTGAATTTAGGCTTAAGTCCCGCACCGTCGATAAACACGATTTTGGGAGGATTCATAAGACCTGTGCCGCACATTTTCATAATAACGCGACATCCGTGAGAATGGCCGATAAGAATAGGGTCTTTAAGACCAACCTTACCGCAAAACTCAACCACCAAAGAAACGTAATCATCTATATCAAGCGGTTCTTTAGGCAGGTCACTTTGGCCGCAACCGGGGAAGTCAAGCGCTATAATGTGGCACTTGTCCTGCAATGCGCCGATAATACTTTTAAAGCTTTCGGCCGAAGCACCCCAACCGTGAAGCATAAGCACGTCGGGACCTTCACCACATTCAATATAATTAAGTTTTAAATCGCCGATAGTAATTTCCATAATCTTCCTCCGAGCGACAAAAATATATACTTAGGCATTATTACACATATTATACCAAACTTTTTCCAAAAAAAGAAGATGTATTTTGATATTTTCTAAAAATTTTTTATATTGTT
>JAZNEE010000129.1:0-2938 GCA_045588405.1 Acutalibacteraceae bacterium | reverse complement strand
CAATTAGGATACGATGACCTGGCTCCGTTTGATAAAGAACGTCCCGATTTAGAAAACCTGGTCACCGAAAAGGTTGAAACCGAAATTAAGTATAAGGGCTATATCGAACGACAGTTTTTGCAGGTTAAAGAAATGCAAAGGCTTGAAAATCGCCTGTTGCCCAAAGACATTAACTATGATGAGGTTAAGGGACTAAGACTTGAAGCGATTGAAAAACTCAAAAAGGTTGCCCCAACAAATATCGGACAAGCATCGCGAATTTCGGGAGTCAGCCCCGCCGATATTTCGGTACTTCTTATTTATATTGATAAACAAAAAAGAGAGGTTTAAAATATGAGAATCGCGCTTATCACAGGAGCATCAAGCGGAATGGGCAAAGAGTTTGCCGTAAGACTTGAAGCCGAACAGAAATTTGATGAGATTTGGGTTGTAGCACGTCGCAAAGAGCGTCTTGAGGAACTTGGAAAAGAGCTTAAAACACCTGTAAGAGCAATTGCCCTTGACCTTACAAAGCAAGAGTCGATTGACGAGCTTAAAGCTCTTTTAGAGGCAGAAAAACCCGAAATAGGCGTGCTTGTAAATGCCAGCGGATACGGAAAATTCGGCGCATTTACCGATTTCACCTTGGAAGAACAACTTGGTATGAACGACCTTAACTGCAAAGCGCTTGTATCGGTCACCTACGTTGCGCTTCCCTATCTCAAAAGTGGCTCTGAGGTTTATCAGATAGACTCGCTTTCGTCGTTCCAACCCGTACCCTATATTGGTGTATATGGTGCAACAAAAGCCTTTGTTTTGAGCTTTACAAGAGCTATTAACGCCGAGCTTCGCCACACAGGAATTAAAATGATGGCAGTTTGCCCGGGATGGGTTAAAACCGAGTTTTTTGATACCGCTGTTGTGGATAAAAGCGTTATTGTTTATTACAATAAGTTCTTTACTTCCGAGCAGGTTGTAACAAGAGCGCTTAAAGATATGAAAAAAGGCAAGGATGTTTCGGTCTGTGGCTTCTCGATTCGCGCCCAGGTGCTTCTCACCAAACTTCTTCCACACAAACTTGTTATGAAAATCTGGCTCAAACAACAGAAAAAGAAATAACAAAACTTTATGCCCGAACCAAAATTTGGTTCGGGCGTTGATTTTTTTCTTCTATAAAAAACGAACTGCCGCCGCACTAATAAAAGCACGACGGCAGTCCGTTTGTATGGGGATGAATATGGGTGGGTGTTTTAAATGACGGTGAGTTTGTTCTCGCCGCCGCTGTTTTTGGGGATGGTGATGGTATATTCAATAAAATCTTCGGTTTCGTTTCTTTTTGAATAGGCATCAACACCCTGGCTTCTTATGGTATCAACAATTTTTGAAATGCTGTTGAAATAAATCCTCAAATCTCCTACTTTAATCTTTCTTAAAACAGGTCTACCTAAGTTTTTTGGCACTATTAATGCCGAAACGAGTTCTTCGGTATCGTTTACATTGAGTTGCTCGGCAATAACGCGGTTTATGGTTTCATCGCGCATTTCTTCGGGCAAACGAATGAATGCTCTTGCGTGGCGTTCAGACAGTCCCGCGGTGTAGATTTTTCTCCGTTGTTCACTATTCAGCCTTAAAAGCCTTAGTTTATTAGAAAGCGTTGATTGCGCCATTCCAATCTTTTCGGCAGCTTCTTGTTGGCTTAATGCAAAGTCGTCCATCAACCGTTTTATGCCTTCGGCTTCTTCAAAAAATGTGAGGTCGCACCTTTGGATATTCTCTATAAGGCACATAAGCGAGCATTCTCTGTCTCCCGCTGTCACGACAATGCACGGAATGGTTTTAAGCCCTGCAAAAACCGATGCTCTAAGCCGTCTTTCACCCGAAATAAGCTCGTAGGTCTCACCTTTTTTGCGAACCGTTATGGGTTGAATGAGGCCGTTTTTTTGAATGCTTGAAGCAAGTTCAAGCAGTTCATAATAATCAAACTCACGCCTTGGTTGAAAGGGTGACGGCAAAATTCTGTCGGGCGGAAGTGATATTAGTTTTCGGTCAGTTCTTAGTCTATCGAGCAACATTTAAGCACCTCCTTGCTACGGTTATATATTACCATATTTTGCCAGCCTGTGCAAGAAAAACAAAAACAAAAAATCGGACAAGCAAGTGTCCGATTTTACAAATTATAACGGCTGTTTTGAAATTTTTGCAGGAACTCTGGGGTATTTTGTCGGAGTTTGCGAAATCTTTTTAATACTGATAACGCCTCTGTCACCTGCATCACCCAAAGTGAAGGTTTTTATACTTGTCAGTTCTCCGCCAAGCACCTTTATAGCGTTTTTTGTTTCGGCCAATTCCTGCTCTGCGGCAGCACCTTTTAAAGCCACAAAGCTTCCGCCAACCTTGACATAAGGCATACAATATTCCGAAAGCACACGCATATTGGCAACTGCTCTTGCCGTTGCAATATCAAACGACTCGCGAAGTCCTTTTGGCACATCCTCGGCACGAGAATGAACTGTTGTCACTTCGATTTCAAGCGCTGCACAAAGTTCGTTTAAGAAATTTATCCTTTTGGCAAGAGAATCGAGCAATGTGAGTTTTATATCGGGGCGAACTATCTTCATTACAACACCCGGGAAACCTGCTCCCGTTCCGACGTCGATAACCGAAGCGCCTTGAGGAATTTCTGCATATTTAAAAATCATCATCGAATCAAGAAAATGCTTAACGGCAATACCCTCGGGATCGGTTATAGCTGTGAGATTGATTTTTTCGTTCCACTCACAAAGCATATCAGCATAAATGCCAAGTTTCTGCTTCATTTCGTCGGTCAAAGGCAGAAATTCGTCGCATATTTCGGTAATTTTTTCAAACGGCAGTAACATAAACTGTCCTCCTGTAAAATTCAAACAACTCTTTGCATATCTATTAACAAATAACTGCAAAGGGTGATTTTTTTATGATT
>JAZNEE010000128.1:0-9798 GCA_045588405.1 Acutalibacteraceae bacterium | reverse complement strand
AATATCTTGATAAAGCAATTGCCGAAATCGGAGCTAAAATAATAAACGGAAGCATAAATAGATTGCCTTATAAAAAAGGTGATACTAAAAGTTGCGAATATTGTGATTACAAAGCAGTTTGCCGTATGAACGATGAGACTTTGTATCGTGAAGAATTCAAAATGAAAACGGCCAACGTGCTTGAAAAGATGACCGAGTTTGCAGAAAAGGAGGGTGAATGATGGCTGTTAAGTTTACACAAGATCAGATTAATGCTATTGATGCCAAAGGTACTGTCCTTGTTTCTGCTGCTGCAGGTTCGGGTAAAACTGCTGTTTTGACCGAGCGTGTTGTCAAAAAACTTGCCGATGAAAAAAGCGGTATTAGTGCCGACAGACTGCTTATTGTAACCTTCACAAACGCTTCTGCCTTGGAAATGAGGGTGAGAATAAGCAAGCGCCTTGATGAACTTTGTAATGAACATTCCGGAAACACCCATCTTTTAAAACAAAAGCTATTGTTGCGTTCTGCTAAAATATGCACTATTGATGCCTATTGTATCGAACTTATCCGAACTCATTTTGCTCTTCTTGGTATAAACCCCGATTTTGCAATCGCAGAGGATTCTCAAACCTCAGCTATAAAAGAGCAGTGTCTTAACGAGGTTTTATCCAAAAGATATAAAGAAAAAAATAACAATTTTGAAGCACTTTCTTTGCTTTTTGGTTTTGACAGAAGTGAAAAAAACCTTTTTGAAACAGTTTTCAAAATACACGACTACTGTATGTGTATGCCTCAACCCGATACTTGGCTTAAAAATGCGGCTATAAAGTATGACTGCGATTCGATTGAGAATTGCGATTATGCAAAAGTTGTTTTATCACAAGCTCTCGATGTTTTAAACAATGCTGCTGATACAATCGATTTTTTGATGAAAGAAATCAGTGGCACTGACCTCGAAAAGCCGTATTTTGTCCCACTAAACGATGCTTATGATAACATAAAATATATGATTTCCAACGCTAATGTTAAATCTTGGGACGTTTTTTACGACCTTGTTTTGAATTTTAATATTAGCCTTGGCAGAGTTTCAAAAACTGATAATATAAAGCTTAAAGAGATTGTTTCGGGAAATCGCAAAAAAATAGTTGAGAGAATAAATGCTATTGCCGATAAAATGACCGGACCTGAAACAAATGTGCTTTTGGGACTTAATAGCGCTAAGCCTGTTGTTAGTGAACTTTTGAATATTGTCATAGAGTTTAAAGAACTTTATTTTAAAACTTTAAATGCTCGCAATTTGCTCACTTTTTCACATATTGAGCAATTGGCTTTTAAGCTTTTGTGTGATGAAAAAGACGGAGTTCTTGTGCCTTCTAAGATTTCCCGAGAAATATGCAAAGATTTTGATGAGGTTTTAGTTGACGAATATCAGGATAATAATAACCTTCAAGATGCTTTGTTCATGGCACTTTCAAACGATGGTAGTCATCTTTTTATGGTTGGTGACGTTAAACAGAGCATTTATGGTTTCAGAAACGCTAATCCCGACAATTTTTTGAAGCACAAGGACGATTATGCTCTTTTTGATGGTGAAACTTCACCTTCAAAGGTTATTTTAAAGGAAAATTTCAGAAGCCGAAGCGGTGTTTGTGATTTTGTTAATGCTTTTTGCAATACCGTTATGAAAAAAGCAACCTGCGGTATGGATTATACCGATGAAGAAGAATTAAAAGCATCGGCTAAATACTACGAATCCGAAGCGCCTGATGTCAGTTTGTTAATAAACGAAATTGCACCGGGACAAAAAAGGGAACAAACCGATGCCGAAACTATAGCCGATTACATTGAAAAAATTGTTGCAAAACCACCGTTTTTAAAGGGCGATAAAGACGATGTCAGCATTCTGAGAAAGGCTGAATATAAGGATATCGCCATCCTTTTAAGATCCCCCGGTCAAAGGGCGAAATATTATATTGATGCTTTAAAGGCAAAAGGAATACCCGTTTCTTACAGCACGGGCGATTTTTACTTTTCTCCCGAAATTTTATCGGTAATATCTTTGCTTAAAGTTATTGATAATCCTATGCAAGATATACCTCTGCTAAGTTCTATGATGTCGGTGATGTTTGGTTTTACTGCCGACGATATGGCACAGCTTAGAAGCAATTACCGCTATGGTAGCCTTTATCTTTGCGTTTGCTCGGCAGCCAAAAACGGTGATGAACATTGTAAGCAGTTTTTAGAAACTCTTGACCGTTTAAGAACCGTAGCCGCTACTGTGTCGGTCAGCAGAATGCTCAGCGTTATATATCAAGAAACCATGTTGCCCGAACTTATGAGTGCTGATCCCGCTAACAAGCAAGCAAAAGTGAACTTGCAGAGACTTATTTCGGTAGCATCTGCTTATGAAAACAAAATCGATGGCGGTATTGCGGGATTCGTGGCTGAATTTGAACGCATGTCAAATGCGAGCAAAAATTCGGGCTCTAATGTCAAAACCGATATGAACGCTGTTAAGATAATGAGTTTCCATGGTTCAAAGGGCTTGCAGTTCCCAATTTGTATAGTTGCAGATTGCGGTGGAACTTTTAACAAGTCGGACATTAGAAATCAGATGATTCTTAATGAAAATCTGGGTTTAGGTCTTAAATTCGTTAATGAAGACGAAAGTGCAAAATCAACCTCAATAGCAAGGGAAGCTTTGTCCATATTGCAGTCTAAAAAATTGATTTCCGAAGAAATAAGGCTCATGTATGTCGCTTTGACCCGTGCCGAAGAAAAACTGGTGGTTTCTTTGAGTGTTAAAAGCATTGAAGATAAAATTATAAACGGAATTTCTTTGCTTGGTACGGAAGGGTTAAGCACTTTGTCTGCACCGGTTTCTTCCGTAAACTCGGCTGATGGCTATTCCGATTGGCTTATAATGACTGCATTATTGCAGAAAAGCGGTGATGCTTTGCGAGAATATATCGAAGGTAATACCGATATTTGTGACGGACAGGCACGCTTCGACGTTGCTTTTTCCAAGACAATAGACGCCCCTGAAAGCATTGATCACGAAATTCAGTATTCGATGACTGAAACTGATATAATTGTTAATGAGGACCTTGTTAATGAAATTAAACAGCGTTTTGATTTTGTTTATCCTAACATAAAGGCATCAAAAACGCCTTCAAAAATGGCTGTAACCGAGCTTGTTCACGAGGATAGCAATAAGTTCGCCTTTACTAAAAGACCTGAATTTATGTCAAAATCGGGGCTTACACCTGCTGAAAGAGGAACTGCGGCTCACAAGTTTATGCAGTTTGCTGATTACTGTAAGGCAGAAGTTTCGGTTGCCGATGAAATTGAACGCTTAAAGGAATGGGAATATATTTCATTTGAAGAAGCAGATGTTTTAGATTCCGATGCCTTGCAAAAGTTCTTTAAGAGCGATGTATATTCAAGAATAAAGAACGCTTTGGATGTCAAACGTGAGTACAAATTTATGATTGAATATCCTTTCCAAGATGACACAACTATTGTTCAAGGTATAGCAGACTGTGTTTTCTTCGAAGATGACGGATTGGTTATTCTTGATTTTAAAACCGACCGTGTGAACGATGTTGCAACGCTTTCGGAGCTTTATTCGGGTCAGTTGGCAGTTTATAAATATGCTTTGCAGAAAATTTTTGGCCAAAAAGTTAAAGAATGCGTTCTATATTCACTTTATCTTTGCCAAGAGGTGAAATTCTGATGAACAAGACTAATGCAATGCGTCAGCTTGATTGTGCCAAAATAGGTTATGATGCAATAGAATATGTGCCTGATGAGAACGATTTGTCAGGCGTGCATATTGCAGAACAAACTGGTTTACCGCCTGATATCATGTTTAAAACTCTTGTTGCAAAAGGTGAAAAAAGAGGACCACTTGTTTTTTGCATACCCGTTGCCGAAGAACTTGACCTTAAAAAATGCGCCAAAGCAGCAGGGGATAAACGAGTTGAACTTGTCGCAGTTAAAGAACTTCTTGCTTTGACAGGATATGTGCGAGGCGGTTGCTCACCGATTGGAATGAAGAAGAAATTCCCAACATTTTTTGATGAATCGGTGTTACTGTTCGATAAAATAACCGTTAGTGCCGGTGTTAAAGGTTGTCAACTAATGCTTGATTCAAAACAGATTATTGATTTCACCGAGGCGGAGATTTTTGATATGACAGTATGAATTTTTGTTAAATTACTATTGCTTAATAGAAAAATAAAAAATAAAAAACACCTATGCCAAAAAGCATAGGTGTTTTTTTGTTTGGATGTAAGACCCGCCCTGCCGTAAGCTACCGATGATAACCTGCAATAAGGCAGGTGGGTGCTGACCCAACAGTTTTGTGCTTCCAACGTCCTCTAAAAGAGGGAGGCCTGCATACCCGCTGTCGGAGTGACGGCTCCCGTTTCGTAGCTTGTAGGGTTATAAAGGTAAGCATTCGCGCACAGGGCAGGTGGTGTTTTAAAAATTACTGCTCGTCGATTTCGAACAAATCTTGAAGGCGATCGGTGAATGCGTCAACGATCATATCATACTCATCATCGTCGTCGATATCTTCAAAATATTCTTCACCGTTTTCTTCGGCAACTTTAAGTACAACCAATTCTCCGCTATCTTCCAAAAGCTTTTCAGGTGTTTCAAAAACGGGGAGAAGTGCAATGTACTTTGCATCGTCTGTTTCTATTCTGTCCAAAACTTCGAAAGTATATTCCTTACCGTCGTCGTCTTCTAATGTGATAATATCGGGATTATATTCTTCGTTCATTTGTTACACTCCTTTTTATTGCGCTCAACAAATCTATTATAACCGATATCACGAAAATAGTCAATATCAAATCGCAATTATGTAAAATATATAAAAAAATAAAAAAATGTGCATAAAATATGTTGACAAACACGAAAAGATGTGCTATTATAAAGACGAACCAAAGAGATGGTTACTTTTAAGAAAGTGAGGGTCGGCAAGATGAAAAATGAAGAGATCTTCCACACCGGCCCGTGTGCGGCCTAGGGCACACACTCCGCAGTTTCCTTGAAAGGCGGTATTTAAAATGACCGTTGTTAAAATTTGGAAATTCAGAGTTAAAAAAATTTAGGTAAAGGTGAGTCCAATGTACTAAGAATCCCGATTCCAAAATTGGAATAAAATTAAAAACTGTTTCCTAAAGTTATGTCGAAGCATCCGTTTGATGCCCTGAACTAATAGGTTCTAAAAATCAACTTTTAAAGCGAATCAGTTAAATGAACTTTATATGTGAGGTAAAATATTATGAAATTAGAGGAGCCCAAGAATTAAGGCTTGTGTGCAGCCGATAGCACACGACTCCAAAAATTAATATATAAAGTTTTAAATCAATAATAGGTGAATCCAATGTACTGATTATTTTACATTTTGTAAATAAAAATAAAGTGAGGCTCTGTTTATGAGGGACGAGGAAATCTTCCGGTCCGGCTCGTGTACGGCCTGAGAAGTACACATTTAAGTTTCTATGATGATAAAAGACGGTGATAGTAATAATTATGACTAAAAACCTTTTATGGTTGTTTAAAACAAAAGAAACTTAAAAAAGGAAGAGTCCAATGTACTAAGATCACGAGAGGCTACTCGAAGGAGTAGCCTCTTTTTTATTTCAATATCGGTTGAATTTGTATACCGTTCAATGCGTTTTCGATGGCTTTAGGGATTAGTGAAAAGTCTGATATGCAGGAATTATGCTTTTTATCGGGCATATCCTGGCAAAAAGGAACAAAGTAAATGTTTTTACAGTTTAATAATGCTCCAATATTTTTTGCCGATGCACCCAAAGCGTCATTGGTAGAAACAGCAATTAGTAATGGACGCTCGTTCCTAAGGTGTGCTTTTGCGGCCATGGTAACGCTTGTGTCGGTTATTCCGTTTGCCAATTTTCCCAAAGTGTTGCCCGTACAAGGAGCAATTATCACTAAATCAAACAACGCTTTTGGGCCTATAGGTTCGGCATCTTTTATGGAGTGAATACATTGTTTACCTGTAATTTCTTCTATATTTTTTATGAAATCATCGGCTTTTCCAAATCTTGTGTCGGTATTAAAAACGGTTTCTGAAACGATAGGGGTAACATCATACCCAATGTCGCACAAATTTTTAATTTGTTCTATCGCGGATTTATGAGTACAAAATGAACCGCAAATTGCAAATCCTATTTTAAAAGCCTGCATATTCTATCCTCCGTCTATGCTTTTTATATATTGCTAAATATTTCTTCGGTGATGAAATATGCCGCAGTGATGGGTGAATGCTTGCCAGGTAGACCGCTATAAAGACCGGCATTAATTCCAAATCTTTTGGCTGCCGCAAAATCGGTGCCGGCATCGGTTGCAAGGTCTAAGACAAAAGCGCTTTGCTTACAATTAGAGAAAAATGTTGAATCCATTATTGGATATGGCACTGTGTTGAAGATATAATCGAAATTTTGAACACTTGCTCTGACACAATTTGTTTCCAAAGGTAAAAATCCATCGGCCAAAACGGTTGCAAGTGTTCCGTTGCTTCTTGATGTTGCAGTGACTGTTGCTCCGAGAACCTTAAGATTTTGCGCTAATTTTTTCCCGATTCTGCCATATCCTATTACGAGAGCGTTTGAACCAAAAATTGCGCCGTCGGTACCGTTTATGGCAATAGCAATAGCGGCCTCGGCAGTTAAAACAGCATTTTTAACGGTTAAAGCTTCACTTTTAAAATAATCGTAATAGATTATTCCCGCGGCTTCAAATTCTTTTGCCCAAATTTCGTTAATAATGCCACCGAATATTTTTTTTGGATGGCTTCTTACTAAATCTTCTAAAAATATCACTTCACTACTTAGTGGAGAATTGACTGTTTTACCATCTCTTGTGACGGGTAATGGTAATATTACGGCGTCTTGATTACTTATTTCATATTCCAAATCGTTGCTTAATTTGTTGCCCGTTGCGGTCGGCAATCCAAAGGTGCTAATGTCGTGACCTTTTGATTTTAAAATATTTGCAGTTTCGATCTGCCGTCTATCTCCACCAAGAATTAAAAATTTCATTAAATCACCGTTGAAATTTGATTGAAAATCTAGTTTTCAATATATAATATGAAACCTGAGTCAGCTTGTTACCGACTCAGGTGTTTTGAATTTATAAGATTTTCATAAGTGTTAAGATTTGGGTTTTCTATAACGTCTAAAAGAAGCTTGTTCAATATTTCACCAACGTCTTTTCCTAAAAAACCTTTTTCCAAAAGGTCGTTTCCGCTTACTTTTAGCATTGAAATTTTATAAGCGTCTTTTCGAGTGATTATTTCTTCAAGTTTTGTCAGCATTTCGGGTGATTTATAGGTTAAATATGTTTTTGTAAGTCTTAAATCTCCCAAATTTAAAAGTCTTCGGATATCCGCATCGTTAGAAACGTTTAAACTTGACATTTTTATATACGTCTGCACCATTGATTTTGTGTTGTTATCAAGTTTTAGATTTGTTAAAATGTCGAGAGCTTCTAGTTCGTTTTCAATACAAAACAGAGCAAATCGAAGAGAAAAATCACAGGGTGTACCTTCAATAAAATTCGGTATTACAGAATTGCTTGTTATACCAAGATGGTTTAATCCACCACTTGCAAGCAGGGGATTGATTTTTTGAGGGTTATTTGATACAAAGGCTTTTATAAGTTCTGTTGCAATACGTTCCGAACTTATAAGCGACAGTGTGGTTGCTTTGTTTAAAGCAGCAGTAAGCGTTGCTTCTTGTATATTAAAACCTAACTGTGCCGAAAAACGAAAGGCTCGCATTATTCTTAAAGCGTCTTCTTGGAATCTTTCTTCAGCGTTGCCAACAGCCTTTATAACTTTATCCTTTATATCCGAAACACCTCCAAGCGGGTCGTAAATGCCTTTTTGGGGGTGATAGCAGATTGCATTTACCGTAAAATCTCGCCTTAATAGATCACCTTCGACGTTATTTACAAAACTAACGCTTTCGGGAGAACGGTGGTCAAGATAATCTCCTTCGGTTCGGTATGTTGTAACCTCTATTGACATATTATCAATTATTACAGTAATTGTTCCGTGCTTAATACCGGTTGGAACGGTTTTTTCAAATGTTGCAATAATCTCCTCGGGAGTGGCGTTTGTTGTGACGTCATAGTCACCGGGAACTCTTTGCATAATGTGATCTCGGACGGCACCACCAACACAAAAAGCCTCAAAACCATTGTTTTCGAGGGTGGATATGCAATATTCAACTTGTTTTGGTAAATTAAATTTCATTTTTTTCACCAAATTTCAAATATAGTGTTTATTTTTTTATCAAAAGATTATATAATAGGTTTAAGGTAAAAAAAGGAAGTGTTTTGCTTTGAAAAAATATATCGAAGGCGATGAGCTTATTTTAAATGCCAAAAAGGTTCATATGATTGGCATCGGCGGTTCGGGCATGTGTCCGCTTGCTGAGATTCTTCATTCAAAGGGATATGAACTTACAGGCTCTGACGTCAATGAAAGCGACCCTTTAAAACGCGTTAAGGCTTTGGGTGCTAAAATTTATATGGGACATAATGAAGCCAACGTTCATGGTGCCGATTTGGTTGTTTATTCGGCGGCTATATCAAAGGATAACCCCGAGCTTAAAGAGGCTGAGAAACTTGGCATTCCAACAATGGAACGTTCAAAACTGCTCGGCGCTTTGACCCGTAAGTTTGATGATTGTATCGGCGTTTGCGGTACCCATGGTAAAACAACAACCTCGTCGGCCATAACCCAAATGCTTATTATGAATAATATGGACCCAACAGCCGTTATTGGCGGAAGATTGCCACTTATAAACGCTAACGGAATTGCGGGCAACTCAGAATTCATGGTTTGTGAATCGTGCGAGTTTGTTGATACCTTTTTGCAGTTGTCACCCGATTTGGCTGTGCTTTTGAATATCGATAACGACCATCTTGATTATTTTAAAACCATGGATAATCTTGTTGCGTCATTCACAAAGTTTATAAATATGTCAAAGGTTGCCGTTATTAACGGTGATGACGCACTGTGCCAAAAGGCTGTTAAAGATTATGCTGGTGAGATAATCACATTTGGTATCGGCTCACATAATGATTATACAGCAACTGATATCGAAAGAGCAAGTGCAGGTTTTAAATTTAAGGTTAATTTTAAAGGAAATTATCTTTTTGACCTTGAATTATCGGTTCCCGGTAGGCATAACGTTATGAATATGCTCTCGGCTGTGGCTGTTGGCAGATACTATGGTTTGTCTGATGAAGGTATAAAGATGTCGCTCGAAGCCTTTGGTGGTGCAGGAAGACGTTTTGAAAGACTTGGAACGTTTAACGATATTCTGCTTGTTGACGACTACGCCCATCATCCTACCGAAATTATGGCAACATTAAACTCTGCCAAGCAGTTGGGCTTTAATAACGTTATTGCAGTTTTTCAGCCGTTTACTTTTTCACGTACCGAACTTTTGAAGCAAGAGTTTATTGATGCTTTGTCGATTGCGGATAAGGTTATTCTCACACCTATTATGGGCTCGCGTGAGGTTAATACAACCGGTATTTCATCCGAGCATATTGCGGCAGGTCTTAAAGACTGCACGTGTGTTGATGGGCTGGAATCGGCGGCAAAGCTTGCTACCGAAATTGCAAAGCCCGGTGATATAATTATCACAATGGGTGGCGGAGATATCTATAAATCGGCATATATGATGCGAGAGATATTTAATAAATAATCAAAATCACCATTTACCGTTCTTCTTTTCAGAAGGACGGTATTTTTTTGTTCTAATA
>JAZNEE010000127.1:0-6440 GCA_045588405.1 Acutalibacteraceae bacterium | reverse complement strand
CTGACGAAAAATCAACAACAACATTTCGGCTGTAAGAAAGATTTGTTTCGACGCTCTGCAAATCGCCAATAACGGTTTCTACATTACCGCTCTCGTCCTCACTCGTCCAATAGCCAATAACGCCCGTTACAATGCCGTCGGAACGCTCCTCACACTTGACGCCTGTTAGGTTTTTAGCATAAGAAATGACAACTCCATTGTCCGACCCTCTGTTTTGATGGAGTTTTACCGTGTAATTGTCAAACTCAAACTCTCCAGTATAAGTGTCAAGAACAGACCCAGTAACACCGCCCAGCAAAGACCGAGCGGAAAGCGGTGTGCTGTGTGACATATTTGCTACTGTATTTTTGTCCGTCCAAAATGTGAACACGTTTTCCGTGACGGAGTTAGACTTTATTTTTGAAAGTGCTTCTCCAACGTTGGATGCTGAAAAAGGAGAAACAACAACGCTCGACAACTCATAACTTATGTGTTCCGCTTTAACAGTAACAACGCCATTCATAGGCTTGCTGATGTTATAAACACGGAACGCTTGTGGGTCGCTCGTTTCATTAGGCTTTGCGAGTATTTGGCAATCCACGGCTAAATCGGAATAATGGCTACCGTTTACGGGGTATTGCAACTCTAACTCAAAAGCACCGTTTCGTTCTTCGGTGACAGTACAATAACCGACATCGACCAAAACTCCCAATCCGTTATTGTTATATTCTCTTGATTTAGGCGCAAATAAAATCGGTATCATATAGTCACCCACCTCGGCTTGATTTCTATACGCGAAACGCCACCACTAAAAGAAATCGTGTTGTTTTCGGGTAACAAAACAATATCAGCAGTGTTTATAGTTGCGTTTTTGTTCTGCAATCCCTTGAAAGCGTCTTGCATTTCTGTGTCGATGGTCACATATTCGTCAATATTGGAAATAGATATTGTTTGGTTGCCAATATACACATTACCTTGACCGCTTCCGTATACGGTTATAATGGGTCTTGAAGGCTCGAAATATTTGTTGTACAAACTACCCTCACCAGTAAAAATAACGGCATTTTCACCCAAAATATCGTATTTAAACGGCTTGCAATCAAAGGTTAATTGAACAACGCCCGCGTCCGTTTCGACTAAATCAAATCCGCTGTTAAAAGCCGCCATTCTATAGAAGCCTTTTAGATCGCTGTCGTACAATCTTTGATAGCCTTTTTGAGAATATAACAGATATTTTAATCTGTCGGTGTTATTTGGCACATCCTCCATAATAGCAACGCCATAACTGCCCGTGATATTGTTATAACTTCCGTTATCGACAAGCAAATCGCCGCTTCTTCCAGGAACTTCAATCATATCAACGGAACGAGAGGGGGCGGAGAATTGCCCCGCACCCCAAATATACGCTCCATCGCCCGAAAAGTCAATGTTTCCAAATCTAATTTTAGGCAAATACAGCACCTCGTCTTTCCGTCATTCTCTGTAACCGCTCCGCAACCATATCAGCAAGAGCCGCATCGTCCTGCACATTTGCTCCGTCAATGTTGATGTTCACCGTGCCAAAAGATGTGCCGCCAAACAGACCGCCACCACTTGCACCACTCGACCCGTAGGAAGAAACACCAAATGTGGCGTCATCAAAAGACATAGAGCCGTTGATGTCCTTTTCAACATCGCCAAACTCGTCGTCCCACCCGTCGCCGACCCCGAGAGCCATATTCTTGCCGATCTCTGCGAAAGTACGACTCGGACTATGGATTCCCAGCAAATCCTTAACACCGCCCACAAGGCTATCCCAAGCATCAGTAAACCATTTTGTAAGTTTAGACCAAGCGCCCTTTATTCCATTTAATAAACCGTTTACAATGTTTTTACCAATATCTTTCATACCGCCAAACCAATCTTTTATTTTACCAAATAGGTTGTCAACCCACTCCTTGAATTTTGGGTTGAGGTCATATAAAAGTTTTAACGCACCTGCAATCGGATTTGTAATAAATAAAAGTAATGCTTGCCAATTATCTTTTACAAAATTTATAACCGCCTTAAACGCGTTTGGAATATCCTCTGTAAAGAACTTAACAATGCTTTCCCAAACGACAACAGCCGCATTTTTAATCGCATCCCACGCCTTTATAAGACCTTCCTTGAAATCGTCATTGGTGTGCCAAAGTGTAATTATTGCACCGACCAATCCTGCTATCAAGGTTACTATCAATACGATGGGGTTAGCATTCATCGCGGCATTTAATAGCCATTGTGCTATTGTTGCACCCTCGTTAGCAGCTTTATATGCTTGCCAAGATTTTATTAAAGTGCCCAATAAACTTGAAATAGCGGCCGCAATCTTAAACGCAATAAAAGCGTCTGTTATTCCCGCAACAACCGTTGCCACGGGACTTATGGCCTTTAAAAACGCCAAGATTTTTGGTTTTAAATTATCAAAAAATACGCCCGCAGTTTCTTTCAAAGTTTCAAAAGAACCATCAACATCTCCATTATCACTTACCAAAGATGTTGCAAAGTTGCTTGCGGCGGCTTTCATAGAACCAAAAGATCCACTTATTGTTCCGCTTGCTTCTTTGGCTGTTGTTCCAGTAATTCCCATTTCTGTTTGAACAACGTGAATTGCTTGAACAATATTGTCAAAAGAAAGAGATTGTTCATCAACAGTATCACTCAAAGCGGCGGCGTCTGCAATCAACCGCTCCATCTCGGTTTTTGTACCACCATAGCCCAACTTGCAAGGTTGTTAATCTGCATCTTCATTGTTAGGTTATAAATGCAGTTCAGACTATCGCTTCACCTTCGTAAAGGTGTCTTCTCACTTAGTCGTTCACGCTGGCATTACCCTTGCGCCCTGTTGTCCCCCTCGGGATTTCCAAGTCAATCAGAGAAGATTCGCACATCGCCCTTCATTTATGCGGCGAGTGCCCCCATTGTGTTAAGGTTGTCGAGCATGGTGTAGTTTTGCTTTGCAAAACCTTGATAGGCGTTTTGTATAAGGCTCATATCCGTACCCATCTTATTGGCATTGTCGGACATATCGGTTATGGCCATGTCCGCATATTCGGCCGCTTGTGCGTATACCTCATCGGAATAAGCTTTTACTTGAACTGTGCCATCAGTAACAAGTTTTTCTTGTTCTTTAATAAACTCTTTCGTTTGTTTGAGTTTATTTTCGTTGCTCTTTTTTAAGGCTTCGAGTTCTTCTTTTTGGCTTTCTCTTAAAGAGTCTAAGCTGGCTCTTTGGTTTTCCTTCAGAGCTTCCAACTCTTCTTTTCGAGCGTCTTTTACGGCGTTCAACCGTTCCTTTTGGTCTTTTTTTACCTGCTCAAGTTGCTCTTTTTGGCTTTCTTTTATGGCCTCCAATTCTTCTTTTTGGCTTTCTTTAAGAGCGGTTAGTTGCGCAGACGAGGTTTCTTTTATTTCTTTTACCTGTGCATCTCGACTTTCTTTTAGCGCGTCTTTTCGGGTCTCCGTTTCTTCTTTTATGGCATTTTTCTGCGCTTTAAGATTTTCAATTTGTTGCTTTCGTGCTTCCTTCGCCTCTTTTTGAGCCAAATCAGCAATGTAATCTGCAAGGTTTTGTTCAGCTTTTTGCCTTTCCTCAATGCTTTCAGCAGAAGCAATTTTCTTTTCGAGTTCTGCTTTTTTTCTTGCTTGTTCTTCTTTTTCTGCCGCCTTTTCTTCCGCTTCCGTTTGGCTGTTCAAGGCATCAATCTGTTCATCGATTGCCTTTATACGCCTGTATTCCTCCTCGTTGACAAGTTTTAGGTTTTCTTTATATTGCGTATCAATAAGGGATAGCTTTTTTTCTGTTAGTTTTTCAAAGTCGCTAATTTCTTTTTCGTTTGCTTTTTCAATTTCTTTTAATCTTTTATCGTTTGCCTTTTCGATAGAAGATATTTGTTTTTCGTTAGACTCTTCAATAGAAGAAAGGATTTCGTTTGTTGTCTTTTCAAAACTTGAAACCTCTTTATCGTTTGTTTTTTCAATAGCGCTTATTTTTTCATCGTTTGCCTTTTTTATCGCTTCAACTTGTTTTTCTTGACCGTCTTTGGTTGCTTCTAATTGATCGTTTAACCCTTGTATTGTTTCTTCAGTAACAGCACCAACAGCCTTTTCTGTATTTGTTGCAAGGCTACCAATAAGGCTTGCAGAAAAACTTGTTACGGTTGACATATACTCGTTGGCAGACATACCAGCGGTCTTGTATGCGTTTGCGGCATATTCTTGAACAGTCCCTGCGCTGTTTTTGAAAAGTGTTTCAACGCCTCCAACCAACTGTTCATAATCGGCAAATGTTTTAATTGCCATCGTTCCTAAAGAGGCTACGGCAGCAATGCCAATCGAAGCCGCCTTTTTCAAGCCATTTCCCATCTTTTGGGAGATTTCATCCATTTTTTTACTTGCTTGATCATCAACGCCAATTTTTACGAATAATTCAAATAAATTCATTTATCCTATCACCTCAATTTTGCACAGATGCTCCTTTTTGCATCTCCTTTTTCTATAACCTTTTCGGGTTTAGGATTTATAATGTCGTCGTATTCCTTTGCAACATATTTACCGTTGCCATTTGTAAGAAAAGCGGAGTTTTCTGTCATTATACGCAAACAACGGGTCACATATTGCTTGTAGGCATATTCCTCTAAATCGTCCTTCATCTTAAAAGGCAATGTCGCAAGAATAGCCCCAACACCCATTTTGCACGGATACGAGTAAAGGGAGCGAATTACTCGCTCCCCTCCGAACCCGTGCAGGATTTGAAAAAATCAAGCAATTCCTTATCTTTGGAAATGTCCCGAATTTGTTTCATCGTCACAACGATATTCTGCTTTGCGATCTCGTCAACTGACTTGTCGTTCAATGCGCCCAAAATACCAAAAATATCGCCCTTGCGCTTTTTTAGTATAATCGGCAAAATCTTGGAAATCTTGCCAACGGTCAGCGCAATCTTTTCAGCCATTGTGTTGGCATCCTTGAAATCAACAGCCGCTTTCAGTTCGCCAATCAATTCTTCATCGGTCATAATGTTCGTTGCATAAGGCGCAATCTCGCAAAGCACATCTGTTGCTCTATCGGTACTCAATTCGGAAAGTTTCATTGTTCAAATCCTCCTATTTACTTTTAATTAAACACTTTCGTCAATCTTTTCAAGAATATAGAACGCCATCGGCACTTTATGCTGTTCGGCAAGGCTGGTATGAGGGGTCAGTTCCAGAGCCAAACCGCCTTTGCCGTTGTTGGTAGCGGTGAAAGACAGACCAGCGGTGGACACGGTGTTGTCCATAGCCACAACAAACAGTTTGTTCTCGTCAATCATATCGCCAATCCAATACAGCGACTTGAAATCCTCAACCTTGTAGGTGGAACGGGGGCGAATACCGCCGTTGTCGTCCTCCTCAAAAGCACCGAGCGCGGTCTTAATCATATCCTCGGTCACGGACAGAGCAGTAACAGACAGACCACAAGTCCAGCCAGTAATGCGCTTACCCTCCATAGTATTGGTGGGGGCATTGTTCACATCCTCAAAAAAATCCGTGGTTTCGGGCGTACAAGTGATAGAAAAATCGCCCGTGGTTTCGGTCACAATCGCATCGTCGGTAGGCTCTACGGGGTTGGTAATGTCAAACTCGTTCAGCAACAGACCAGCATTGACCTGCATTTTCTCCGCCGCATCAGCAGAAATCTTGGTAGCACTCCACATAAATTAAATCTTCCTTTCTTAATCGGCGGTCAAAAACTCCGCCGTAATGTTCAAATATTTGCGTTTAATTAGGCTGTCGCTTTCGTCGCCCATATTCTGTGCAAAAGGCGTGCCACGCTTTATCCAAATTTTACCGCCGTCACAGGGGAGAAAAACGCCACCACGACCAATATGCTTGCTTATTAAATCGGTCATTTTGTTTACATTCACCCAAGAGGAGGTGTGATACCATAAAGAAGCAGTCATCGCCACATCGTTGCCCAAACTGTCCTCGACAAACTGGTAAGTGATATAGGGAAACTCCGCATCTTCGGGCACGGTATTTTCTTCATACGCCGTCAAAAATGTTTCCCAAAAGCCATATATAGACGCCGCTTTGGTCATTCAAGCATCCACTCCTCTGCCGTAACCTGCAAAAACTGAAAACTTGCACTTTCGGGGGTCTGCTTATCGTCACCATCGCTGGTGATACGGAAAGTCTTGCCGTCATTCAATCGACGTATAACATCGTGGAACTCCAACTTTGCATTCTTGCTTGTGGTGACAGTATACCGACTGGACACGCCCTGCTTTTCACCGATACGGCTTTGCATTGAGGTGTCAAAAGTGATAGCCGCCTTAAACATAGCGCCATCCACCCAATCGACGATAAAGCCACCCTCGCCATCGGAAACACGGGTCTTTTCCATAGCCACGACATCGGTCATAGCCTGTTGCAACAAACTCATAATACGCTAATCCTCCTCCA
>JAZNEE010000126.1:0-21257 GCA_045588405.1 Acutalibacteraceae bacterium | reverse complement strand
AAGCAGCTGATAATTTGCTTTTTGTTGGGAGATGAGTTTGTGGAAAAGCCAGCAGTTTTGTTTGAAAACGGGTCTTACGTTGTTTGTGAAAAGCCGAATGGGGTTTTGTCGGAGGATGGAAAAACTGCCGGTATGCCAACGCTTTTATCACCCGATAAACCGCTTTTAACCGTTCACAGACTCGATAAAGAAGTCGGTGGAGTAACCGTTTATGCTAAACTCAGTAAAGCAGCGGCTAAGCTTAGTGAACAAATGCAAAACGGCTCGTTTTGTAAAGAATATTACGCCGTTGTTGAGGGAATTACAGAAGAAAATGGCAGATGGGAAGACCTGCTTTTTAAAGATTCTGCCAAAAACAAATCTTTTGTTGTTAAAAGGGAACGCAAAGGCGTAAAAAAAGCGATACTCAATTTTGAAAGAATTGCCACGGCAAAGTTTGAAGACAAAGATTTATCGCTCGTTAAAATAAAGCTCGAAACGGGAAGAACACATCAAATAAGAGTTCAGTTTTCGCACAGAAAGCATCCCGTTTTTGCCGATAAAAAATACGGCTCAGGGTTGCAAGGCGGATTTGGGCTTTTTCTTAAAAAGATAGGCTTTATTTGTCCCGAAAATAATCAATACCGCGAGTTTTCGTTGCCGTTTCCCGAGGGAAAACCCTGGAATTTGTTTTAGTGAATTTTAACTGTGAACAGAATGTAAAAATATATTAAAAGTCCCTTCCAAGTATTGACTTGGAAGGGTTTTGTATTATAATAGTTAATATGTTAATCTATTTTTGGAGGCGCTTTGATTGAACCCTAAATTTAAGGAAGATATGCACTTGGCTTCGGTGCTTTTCAGAAGAACCGACCGCTTGCATAACAGAATATTTGAGAAAAAGGTTGTAACCGCACTGGGACTTCATCGCAGTCAGCACATGCTTTTGATGTGCCTTTCGGAAGACAACGGAGTTTCGCAAAAGGCATTGGCATCAAAGCTTAAAATCAGTCCTGCCGCAGTTGCCGTTACGCTCAATAAACTCGAAAAATCGGGTTTTATTGTAAGAAACGAGTCGTTAAACGACGGCAGACAAAATAGCATTGTTTTAACCGAAAAAGCCAAAAAGGTTATAGCCAAAACACATGCTATCTTCACCGAGATAGATAGCGTAATGGTGTCGGGACTAACCGAGACCGAGCTCGAAATTTTTGCTCATTGTCTTAAAAAAATGTATGCAAATCTTGAAAATGCCGAGCAGGAAATTATTGAAGGGGAGCGTTAAGTATGAAAACTTGGTTTAAATATATAAAACCGTATCTCCCTTATTTCATTTTCGGTCCTTTGTGCATGATTGTCGAAGTTTTGGGCGAAGTTATTATGCCAAGACTCTTATCTATCGTTATAAATTCGGGCACCGATAATACACTAACGGTTGAAAAGAGCATTTTGGTGGCCGTGCTTATGGTGGTCGTTGCCGTTGTTATGATGGCAGGCGGTGTCGGTGGCGCTTATTTTGGCGCCAAGGCTTCGGTAAACTTTGCGGCTGATCTTAGAGCTGACGTTTATAAAAAAGTTCAAGGCTTTTCGTTCAAAAATATCGATAAGTTTTCAACCGGTTCGCTTGTAACAAGACTTACAAACGACGTTACACAGCTACAAAATTTTGTTAATATGTTGCTCAGAATGGCTTTGCGTGCACCCGGTATGATGATTGGCGGTCTTATTATGGCCATCATTTTAAAGCCTTCTTTGTCGGTTGTTTTGGCAGTCACAATGCCACTTATGATTTTAACGGTTGCCGGAATTATGCTTATGGGCTTTAAGCGTTTTGTCAAGATGCAAACCAAGATAGATAAGCTTAATTCAACTGTGCAGGAAAGTGTTACCAACGTTCGTGTTGTAAAATCGTTTGTTCGTGAGGACGTCGAAAACAAAAAATTCAAAACTGCTAACCGTGACCTTAAATCCACGGCAATGTCGGCAATGAGGCTCATGATTTTTATGGGACCCGTTACCACCATTTTCATGAACTTTACAACGCTTGCGGTGTTGTGGTTTGGCGGTGCAATGGTTGTGGGTCGCGAAATGGCAGTTGGAGATCTTTCGGCATTTTTAACCTATGTTACACAGATTTTGTCGTCTTTAATGATGATAACAATGCTGCTTATGACCTCGGCAAGAGCATTTGCTTCGGCAAGACGTATCAAAGAGGTTTTGAGCGAAGAAATCGATATCACCGATACCGATGCCACGTTCAAAGATGCGACTGTAAACGAAGGAAAAATCGAGTTTAAAAACGTTTCCTTCCGTTATTATAAAAACAGCGAAGAGCCGGTGCTCAGCAACATTGATATTACCATTGATGCGGGCAAAACGGTGGGTATTATCGGCTCAACAGGTTGCGGAAAAACCACCCTTGTTTCAATGATTCCAAGACTTTACGATGTTGATGAGGGCGAGGTTTTGGTTGACGGTGTTAATGTCAAGGATTATTCGCTATATAACCTTCGTGAAGGTGTAAGTATGGTTTTGCAAAAGAACGTTTTGTTTAGCGGAACCATAAAGGAAAACCTTCGTTGGGGTGATGAAAATGCCACCGATGAAGAGATTTTTGCTGCATCAGAAAGCGCCCAGGCGCATAAGTTTGTTTCTTCCTTCACCGAAGGCTATGATACCGACTTGGGTCAGGGTGGATCTAACGTTTCGGGTGGTCAGAAGCAAAGACTTTGTATCGCTCGCGCATTGCTTAAAAAACCAAAGATTCTCATTCTTGATGACTCTACAAGTGCCGTTGATACCGCAACCGAAAAGCAGATTCGCAAGGTGTTTAAAAACGAGCTAAACTCTGCCACCAAGATTATAATTGCTCAACGAATTTCGTCGGTTAAGGAAGCCGATATGATTATCGTTATGGATGACGGTAAGATTACGGGTGTTGGCACTCATATGGAACTGCTTGAGAATAATGAAGAATATCAAGAAATTTATTATTCTCAAGAAGAAAAGAAGGAGGCGTAAGCGATGGCTAAGAGAAGTTTACAAGACCTTCAAAGACAATATAATAAATCCGCCAAGGATGCAAAAGGCGGTATGCCGATGGGACCCAGAGGTGGAAGAGGACCGGGACCCGGAGGCCCAAGAGGTTTGGGTGGCAAGCCTAAAAATACGGGCGCTACCATAAAAAGACTTTGGTCTTATGTTGCAAAGTATAAGTTAAAGCTTATTTTCGTGTTGTTCTGCATGTTGTTCAGCACCACAACCTCGCTTATCGGTTCTTATATGTTAGCGCCTATAATCAACCGCATAACTTTGGCTGTTATGCCCGAGGCAGATATAAAACTAACCGCAATCGGCAAGATTGCTGACGGAGTTATTGAAAAATTCAGTAATTTGCCGTTTATTGAGAGTATTATGGCCAAAAGCACAGCCCTTGAGGTTATGGCTTATGTGCTTGCGGCGGTTGTGATTATGCTCATAATCTATCTTATCGGAGCGTTGGCAAACTATTTGCAAGCAAGAATTATGCTTAACGTTTCGCAGAATGCAACCGAAGCCATAAGAAACGACCTTTTTGAGAAACTGATGAGGCTCCCGACAAGACATTTTGATAAAACTCCCACGGGTGAAACCATGAGCCGTTTTACCAACGACGTTGATAACATAGATGTTATGCTTAACAACTCTCTGACGTCGGTTGTTTCGGGATTTATTTCACTTGTTGGTACTTTTGTGTTTATGATAACAACCAACATTTGGCTGACGCTTGTAACGGTTGTGTTTATCCCGATTTTCCTTCGTGGCGGTGCTGCTATTGCAAAAAGGTCGGGAAAATATTATAAAGGTCAGCAAGCAGCGTTGGGTGCCGTTAACGGATACATCGAAGAAACCGTTACGGGTCAGAAGGTTGTTAAAGTTTTCAACCACGAGGATACCTGCGTTGAAGAATTCCAGCTTCTTAACGACGATATGCGTGATAAACAGTTCAAAGCACAGTTCTTCGGTGGTATTATGGGCCCCGTTATGCATAACACAAGTCAGATAAGCTATGCTTTCACCGTTGGACTTGGCGGTGTTTTGATGTGTACCACAGGCTTTGGCCCAGGCGATTTAACTGTTTTTGCCAACTATTCAAGACAGTTTTCAATGCCTATAAATATGGTTTCTAACCAAATCAGCACCGTTTTTGCCGCTTTGGCAGGTGCCGAGCGTGTGTTTGGCGTAATGGATGCCGAGCCCGAATCACCTGATAAAGAAAATGCGTTGGATGATAGCGGAATATCGGGTTATGTTGAACTTAAAAACGTAACCTTCGGCTATAACCCCGACCGAGTGATTTTAAAGGATATTTCGCTTTATGCCAAGCCCGGTCAGAAGATTGCTTTCGTTGGTTCAACGGGAGCAGGTAAGACCACTATCACAAACCTTCTTAACCGATTCTACGATATCGATTCGGGCGAGATTGTGATTGACGGTAAAAATATCCGCGACTATAAACGCGATGACCTTCGTCGGAATATAGCAATGGTTCTGCAAGACACTCATTTGTTCAGCGGGACGATAATGGAAAACATTCGTTATGGTCGACTTGACGCCACCGATGAAGAGGTTATTGAGGCGGCTAAAACAGCAAGTGCTCATAGCTTTATAATGCGTTTGTCAGATGGCTATAACACTATAATAGACGGTGATGGTGCAAATCTGTCGCAGGGTCAAAGACAGTTGCTTAACATTGCCCGTGCGGCAATTTCAAAGGCTCCCATACTTGTTCTTGACGAGGCAACCAGCTCGGTTGATACAAGAACCGAACGCCATATTGAACACGGTATGGATAGACTTATGAAAAACCGCACCACCTTCGTTATTGCCCACCGATTGTCCACTGTTCGCAACGCCAATGCAATTATGGTACTCGAAAAGGGTGAGATTATCGAACGTGGAACTCATGACGAACTTTTAGAACTTAAAGGCAGATACTACGAACTTTATACAGGAATTAAAGAACTTGACTGATTTTGATTTCACAATATAAAGTAAAGTTTTTGAAGTTAAAACCTAATAAAAATCAAAAAGTGCCGCTTGCAACATAAGCGGCACTTAATTTTATTAAGTTTTAGCGCGATAAATCGTTAAAATGTTGCAGTTTTGCCTTTTATTGTACAAATAATTCCTAATAATTGCAAAAAACGACGAGAAATGAAGATTTTTAATTGACAGATGTTAGCAAAAGGTTTATAATTTTTCTGTTGTGAATTACATATTCTTGATTTAGGAGGAAATTTTTTTATGTTTAACAACGAATATCTTAAAAAAGTTTATGCCGATATGGAAAAACGTAATCCCGGTGAAGTTGAATTTCATCAGACAGTAGAAGAAGTTTTGTCTTCTATCGAGCCTGTTGTAAATGCACATCCCGAGTATGAGAAGCTTGACATTATCGGTAGAATGGTAGAGCCCGAAAGACTTATCAAATTCCGTGTTTCTTGGGTAGACGATAACGGCCAGGTTCAGGTAAACCGCGGTTTCCGTGTACAGTTCAACTCGGCTATCGGTCCTTACAAAGGTGGTCTTCGTTTCCATCCGACCGTTAACGAAAGCATTATGAAGTTCTTGGGCTTTGAGCAGACCTTCAAAAACTCTCTTACCACACTTCCTATGGGTGGCGGTAAAGGTGGTTCTGACTTCGATCCTCAGGGCAAATCTGATGGCGAAGTTATGCGTTTCTGCCAGAGCTTTATGACCGAGCTTGCTAAGCACATTGGTCCTAACACCCACGTTCCTGCAGGTGACATCGGCGTTGGTGCTCGTGAAGTTGGTTACCTCTACGGTCAGTATAAGAGATTGCAGAACGAATTTACAGGCGTTCTTACCGGTAAGGGTATTTCCTACGGCGGTTCGCTCATTCGTCCCGAAGCTACCGGTTTCGGCGCAGTTTACTACACCGTTGAAATGCTCAAGCATTTTGGCGACGATATCAAGGGCAAGACCTTTGCAGTTTCCGGTTTCGGTAACGTTGCTTGGGGTGCAGTTAAGAAGATTAACGAGCTCGGCGGCAAGGTTGTTACTATTTCCGGTCCTGACGGCTACATTTACGATCCCGATGGTGTTTCCACCGAAGAAAAGATTAACTTCATGCTTGAGATGCGTGCTTCCTGCCGTAACAGAGTTGAAGATTATGCTGATAAGTTCGGCGTTAAGTTCTTCAAGGGTGAGAAGCCTTGGGGCACTAAGGTTGACATCATTATGCCTTGCGCAACTCAGAACGAGGTTGGCATTGAAGAGGCAAAGAAAATCGTTGCTAACGGCATAAAATACTATGTTGAGGTTTCCAACATGCCCACCACCAACGAGGCAGTTGCATTCCTCAAGGCTAACAACGTTATCGTTGCTCCTTCTAAGGCAGTTAACGCAGGTGGTGTTGCTGTTTCGGGTCTCGAAATGAGCCAGAACTCTATGCGTTACAGCTGGTCGAGTGAAGAAGTTGACGCAAAGCTTCACACCATTATGACCAACATCTTCCAGTCTTCTGTTAAGGCTGCTAACAGATACGGTCTTGGTGATGACCTCGTTGCAGGCGCTAACATTGCAGGCTTCGAGAAGGTTGCAGAAGCTATGATCGCTCAGGGCGTAGCATACTAATTTTAAACTTTATCAAGCGGTGCAGACGTTTTGTCAGTACCGCTTGATTTTTTGCTTTTTGGCCGTTTTTGGCTTGACTTATAAGGTTTGCTATGCGATAATCATAGTGTAATTTTGTGTTTTAAAAGAGGGATTTCAAATGATTTATAATTCAATTAAAAATCTTGTTGAATATGCTGTCGAAGCAGAACTTATCACCACCGAGGACAAAATTTATACCACCAACCGTTTGCTTGAAATTTTGTGCCTTGATGAGTATGATGAACCCGAAGCAGTAACCGAAAAGAACCTTGAAACCATTCTTTCGGATATTTTGGATTTTGCTGTACAAAAGGGTATTATTGACGATAATATCACCGAGCGTGACCTTTTTGACACTAAGGTTATGAGCGTGTTTGTACCTCGTCCCTCCGAGGTTATTAAAACTTTTTGGAGCAAATATGAGCAGTCTGCCGAAAAGGCTACCGACTATTATTATAAGCTTAGTTGCGATAGTGATTATATCCGTCGTTACCGTATAAAGCGTGATATGAAGTGGGTAACATCCACCGAGTATGGCGAAATTGATATCACCGTTAACCTTTCAAAGCCCGAAAAGGATCCTAAGGCTATTGCTGCTGCCAAAAACGCTAAGCAAAGCGGTTATCCAAAGTGCTTGCTTTGTAAGGAAAATGAGGGTTATGCAGGAAGACTTAACCACCCTGCGAGACAAAATCACCGTATTATTCCAATGGTTATCAACGATACCCCGTGGATGATGCAGTATAGCCCTTACGTTTATTATAACGAGCATTGCATTGTGTTTAATTCCGAGCATACTCCAATGGCAATCAACCGTGCAACTTTTAGAAAATTGCTTGATTTTGTGAAAATCTTTCCACATTATTTTGTTGGTTCAAATGCTGATTTACCGATAGTTGGCGGTTCGATTCTCACACACGATCACTTCCAGGGTGGTCATTATACCTTTGCAATGGCAAAGGCACCGGTCGACACCAAAATAGCCTTTAATGGCTTTGATGATGTTGATGCAGGCATTGTAAAATGGCCTATGTCGGTTATAAGATTAAGTTCTAAGGACGATGCACGCCTTGTTGAACTTGCTGATAAGATTCTTTTAAAGTGGAGAGGCTATACCGACGAAGCGGCATTCGTTTTTGCCGAAACCGAGGGTACACCGCATAACACAATTACTCCTATTGCCCGCAAAAACGGTGAAAACTTTGAGCTTGATTTGGTGCTTCGTAACAATATCACCACCGATGAGCATCCTATGGGCGTTTATCATCCTCATGCCGAGTTGCATCACATTAAGAAGGAAAACATCGGACTTATCGAGGTTATGGGTCTTGCCGTTTTACCTGCAAGACTTAAAGAAGAAATAAAGGTTTTGGGTGAAAAAATCGTGGCAGGTGAGGATTTAAGAGCCTCTGAAGTCACCGAAAAGCACGCCGATTGGGCAGAAGAATTTTTGAAGAATTATGATAACGTTACCGCCGAAAATATCGAAGATATCATAAAATCTGAAATCGGTAAAGTTTTTGCAGTTGTTTTGGAACACGCAGGCGTTTATAAGCGTGACGAAAACGGCAAAGCAGCATTTTTAAGATTTGTTGAAGCAGTAAATTCTTAAAATTTTTCGTGTCTTATATAGAAAAACAAAAAAGAAGTGAACCGAGGTTCACTTCTTTTTTTTAATTCTGTTTTCGTACTATTGCATATTCATCGTCTAATCGGTAAAACGGGCATTTGCTTTGACCGCTTATGACGTAGCGCATAAAGTCGTCCTCATCCATGTTTACAAGGCAAACGTAACCGTCATAATCTTCATCGTAAACGTAGTTGGTGCAGGTTTCGCAATTTGAATTAGCCATGATTTGCCACCCCACAGTTGACAAATTCGAGTATATCGCGAACAACTGCTTTATAGCAATCGTCGTTGAGTATTTCGTGACGGCAGTTTTCATAAAGCTTCATCGAAACGTCAGCGCCGTTTTCTTTAAGGCTGTTATAAACCTTTTCCACACCCTTGCCGTTTTCACCAACAGGGTCAAACTCGCCCGAAACAAGTAAAATAGGGCAAACTTTGGCGGCACTCAAAAACCAATCTTTAGTATTACTGTTTTTGTTAAGCGTTATAAGGTCTTGCATTGCGCTAACGGTGAATTTAAAGGTGCAAAGCTTTTCGGCTTTGTATTTTTTTCGAATTTCTTCATCTTTGGTAAGCCAAGATTTAGGATCGTTTTCATTTTTGAAGCGTGCGTTATATGAGCCAAAAGCCATTTTGTCAAGCAACGGGGAAATATGCCTTTCACCGTAAAGCTTTTTGAGTAGCTTTGAAACAGTAATTCCAAGCCCTGCAACGGGATTAGGACCTCCTGTGCCCATAACTATAAGCTTATCGGGTTTTATGTATTTAACAGCCGCCAAGCGAACTATAAACGAGCCCATACTGTGGCCCAAAAGGTAGTAGGGAAGATGGTTGCCATATTCGTTGCGAACACTTTCGGCAAAAATCCCAACGTCCTTGCAAAGCATTTCGAAGCCGTTGTTGTGTGCGATAAAACCAAGCTCGGTTTCGTCGTTTACCGTGTGTCCGTGACCCAAATGGTCATAACCAAAGCAAATAAACCCGTTTTGAGCCATTTCTTTCATAAATTTTTCATATCGGCCGATATGCTCGGTCATTCCGTGAACCACTTGAAACAAACCAACGGGATTTTCGGGCAAATAGATAACCCCGTTTAAGAGGTGAGTTTTATTGGATGACAGCACTTTCTTTTCAATGATTTTAATTTCCATAACATCCTCCTAAAAAGCAATGCAAGCGTTAACAGCCTTGTGCCAACCGTCGAGCAGTTTTTCGCGTTCGGTTTCGGGCATTTCAGATGAGTATTCGGTGCTGTTTTTAAGAATTTCGGATATTTCTTTGCGGTCTTTCCAAAAGCCAACGGCAATGCCCGCCAAAAAAGCGGCGCCGAGCGCTGTTGCTTCACCCGTTTCGGGACGAATAACCGAAAGATTTGAGATGTTCGACTGGAATTGCATTAAGAACTTGTTTGCAGATGCTCCGCCGTCGACCTTCAAGATTTTTAAATCTTTACCCAAATCGGCTCGCATCGAGGCTATAACGTCCTCGGTTTGGTAGGCAATGGATTCCAATGCGGCACGGATAATATGATTTCTGCCTGAGCCTCTTGTCAGTCCCGTTATTGTGCCTCTCGCGTGCATATCCCAATAAGGTGCTCCAAGTCCCGCAAAAGCAGGAACAACATAAACTCCGTCTGAACTGATTATTTTATTGGCAAAATATTCGCTGTCTTTTGAGTCGCGAATAAGACCCAACTCATCACGAAGCCATTGAATTACCGCACCGCCGACAAACACACTGCCTTCAAGCACATATTCAACCGGCTTGTCTTTTTCGGTGGCGGCAACGGTTGTGAGCAAACCATTAGAACTAAAAACGGGTGAGTTGCCGATGTTTGCAAGCAAAAAGCATCCCGTACCATAAGTGTTTTTCATATCACCCTCAGAAAAACAACCTTGACCGAACAATGCCGCTTGTTGGTCGCCCGCAATTCCGCTTATGGGAATATCTGTTCCAAAAAGATTGACATATCCATATATTTCACTACTGCTTTTGATTTCGGGCAGAATTGATTTGGGGATGTTTAAAATTTCAAGCATTTTGTCATCCCATTGACCACTTGTTATATTGTAAAGCATTGTTCTGCTGGCGTTGGTGCGGTCGGTTGCGTGGACTTTGCCACCTGTGAGTTTCCATAAAAGCCAGGTGTCAACCGTGCCAAAAAGAAGTTCGCCTTTTTCGGCCAGTTCTCTTGCACCCTCAATGTTTTCAAGGCACCATTTAATTTTAGTACCGCTGAAATATGCGTCACATTTAAGTCCCGTGGTCTTTTTTATGTATTCCTCGTGGCCGTCTTTGATCAAATTTTCGCAAATATTGGAAGTTCTGCGGCATTGCCAAACAATAGCGTTGCAAATGGGTCTGCCGGTTGTTTTGTTCCAAAGCACGGTGGTTTCGCGTTGGTTGGTAATGCCTATCGCGGCAATTTCATCGGGCGAAACACCAACCTTAGTTATACATTCCGTAAGCGAGGCATATTGGTTTGCATAAATCTCCATAGGGTCGTGTTCAACCCAACCGGGATTAGGGTATATTTGAGTGAACTCGTGCTGTGCCATACTGACAATAGCGCCGTTTTTATCAAACAAAATACTGCGAACGCTGGTTGTTCCTTCGTCCAAGGCCAAAACATATTTCTTCATAAAAACACCGTCCAAAACAGTTCTTTTTATCATTATACTCTTTTTCTTTTATGATTTCAATATTACAATATTGTAACGGGTTGTTGCGGTATTGTAACGTCGAAAACGCTTGTATTTTGAGGTTGAATATTATAAAATAAAGAGAACTTCGGATTTTGGAGGGATAGTATGTTCAAAAAAATTCTTGTCTTTTTAATAGCGTTACTTATATTTGCATTGCCTTTATCGGTTAGTGCAGAAGGTGAGGCGCGATCAACCAAGTATTTTGTCAATATCTCGGCAACTGTGGACGGTGCGGCACCAACAAAAGGTGAGTTTAAGGTTAAAATTGAAAAAGAAACCTTTGATGTTGAAAATGATGTATATTTAGTCCCTATTACTGTTGATACACGCATTCTTAAATATGAAAACCAGTTTTCCGAGAAATATGGTTTTACAATAGCGTTGGGTGAAAGGTATTCGTTCAGTATTTCTACCCTCGAAGCTTCTGTTTTCGCAGATAACCATGTGTTCTATGCTGTCTTATATCCCGAAGACGGATTGGTAATCTCTTATGAAAACGACGAAGGATCTGAAGAGGTTGAGCTTTCAGAGGGACAAACCGAATATAATCTTAATTTTGCAAACAAAACAGCACCCAAGCTTATAGAGGTTAAGGTTAAAGGTGTTGATGGTAAGAAAATTACCAAGGTTTATGACGGTAATACCGATGCTTTAGTGACTGCTGATTGCTTGCAACTTGTGGGCGTTGGCAACGGTGCCGATGTTAAACTTGAATACGCTTCGGCAAAGTTTAACAGCGCTAACGTAAAGGATGCTTCGGCGGTTGTTGTAAGTGGTTTCAAACTTGTGGGTAAAGATGCGGCAGGTTATATTCTTGCGACCGAAAGCGTTCAACTTTATGGTGAAATCACACCGCTTAAAATAACCGTTACCGCCAATAATGCCGTTATGTCGGTTGGCAATGAGGAACCTGCACTTACCTACAAGGTTGACGGAAAGCTTATGGGCAACGATAAATTTATCGGCGAATTGGCAAGAACCTCGGGTCACGAAATAGGGCAGTATGTTATCACAATGGGTACTTTAACAGTTAGTGGTAATGCCGATAACTATGATATAGTTTTTAATGAGGGAACCTTCACAATTTCAAACTTTTCTTCGGCAACTGTTTCGGATGCGACGAGCAAAATTTCGGTAAACGGACATTTTGACGCTTCGAGTATCCTTTCGGTAAGTCCCATTTCTGCAACCGATTCAACCTACAAAGCATTGCTTGACAATGCTGCTTGGGGTAAAATGATTTCGGCTTATAATGTGAACTTTTCTCCAAACTCGATTGACGGTAATATCACCATAACCTTCCCGGTGCCTTCCGAATATAACGGCAAAGAAATTGCTATTTATCAGCTTAACAAAAACGGTGCAGTAACCTGTTTTAAAACCACAGCAACTGAGGGCACCGTAATGCTTACTACCGATAGTTGCACACAGTTTATGCTTGTTACCGAAAAGAATGGCATCGAAGAGGAAGAAGGAGAAGAAAAACGATCGGCTATTGCAACCATTTTGCTCGTTTTACTAATAATCCTCGGAATTATAGTTGGTCTAGTATTGCTCATAGTTCTTTTGTTCTTCGGAATGGTATTCTTTAACAAAACAGAAGAGCTAAAGGCTATAATTCGTGGCATCAGAAGAATGTTCCGCAAATAATTTAAAAAATAAAAAGCGTCTGCCATCAGATTTGGTAGATGCTTTTTTATTTTGGATAAAAGGTTTTTTCGGGTTAATATTATATTTAGGTGATAATATTGGGTGTAAGAACCGATTTGGCAATAGAATTTGCCGCAGATAAACAAAGACCTAAAAGCGGTATAGAAAGCGCTTGCTACAAGGAAAATGGCGTTAAGGTTTCGACCGTTGAAATCAAAACGGAAGAAGCGGCAAAATATATAGGAAAACCAAAAGGAAAATATATAACACTCGAATCGGACGGTGTTATAAACCTGTTTGAGTTGTGTGGCTTACGTGAAATAGTTGCCCGTGAAATAAAGCAGGTTTTGTGTGAAACGTCGGGCAACGTTTTGGTTGTGGGAATTGGAAACATTACAATCACTCCCGATGCTTTGGGTCCCAAGGTTGCCGAGGGAGTGCTGGCGACAAGGCACGTTTCGGGAGAACTTGCAGAAAAAATAGGACTCACGGGGCTTAAATCGGTATCGGTGCTGTCACCCGGTGTGCTTGGTCAAACGGGCATAGAGGTTAAAGAAATTATCAAAGGGGCAATTCTTTCGGTAAACCCCTCGGTCATAATTCTTGTTGACGCTCTTGCAGCAAGAGATATTGGAAGGCTTTGCAACACCGTTCAGATAAGTGATAAAGGGATTTGTCCCGGTTCGGGTGTGGGTAACAGCAGAAGTGAAATAAGCGTTGAAACGGTTGGTGTGAGGTGTGTTACAATCGGAGTGCCCACCGTCGTTGACGCGTCGACATTATGCTATGATTTAACGGGAAACGAAAGCCCAAACCACGAACAACTTATAGTCACACCAAGAGATATTGACCGATTGATAGAACGTTCGAGCAAGGTGATATCAGAAGCCTTGAATATAGCCTTGCAACCCGAAATAGACAGCGGAATTTTAATGGCGGTAGTCTAATTCTTTTGTATGTTTCATAAAATTTTATGAGAAAGTTTATGAAGGGTTTTGCTATGAATAAAAGAAATGTGATTTTAAGATCGGTCGCGTTTTTTATGGTAATTTTGTTATGCATAACGGGTGTTTTGTATTTAAAGCCACAGGGTGTTTTTGAAAAAGCTTTTTGCTTTTCGGTGTCTAATGTTATGAATGGGGTTAATTTGTTTGCGCTGAGCAACGGTAACAAACAGCCGACCTATACCGATGTGATACCCACAATAACGGTTGCCGATGGTAGTGCAGTTGAGTTAAGCTCACACAAAAGGGTTACAGAAAGCATAACACAAAACGTTTTCGGAAATATTATTCAAAAAACCGTTTCGGCTTATAATGCCAAGCAAAATTTCGGTAAGATTTATATGAACAATAAAAGTGGCGCCACCGTTGATATCGAAAGCGAACTATATTCAAAGTTAGGGTTTAAGGTTCAAAAGGGATCGGAACCACAAATTCTCATTTACCACACCCATACAACCGAGTCTTATCTTTTAGAGGATAAGAGCGCTTATACCGAGGAGGACAACACAAGAACAACCGATAACACAAAAAATGTTGTTGCGGTTGGTGAAAAAATAGCTGAGCAGCTTAGAAATGCAGGATATACGGTTTTACACGATGAGACTCTCCACGATTATCCCGGTTACAGCGGAAGCTACAACAGGTCGTTAGATACAGTTAAAAAGATTCTAAAAGATAATCCTTCGATAAAAATCACAATAGACGTTCATAGGGACGCTATTTTAAGCGGTGATGATAAAATTGCTCCCACCGTGAAAGTGAACGGCAAGGAAGCGGCTCAGGTGATGCTTGTAATGGGTAGTGAAACAGGCAGTATAAAAGGGCATCCTGATTGGCGACAGAATTTAAAGCTTGCGTTAAAACTTCAATATGTGTTTGAATCAACCTATCCGGGGCTTGCAAGAGCTTTATCGTTAAAAACCGCGAAATATAATCAGCACCTAACCACAGGTTCGATGCTTATAGAAATGGGCAGCGACGCCAACACGTTAGAGCAAGCGTTATATTCGGGTGAACTTGTTGGAAAATCGTTAGTAACACTACTTAATTCACAATAAGAGGTAAAAATGCAAAGTTTAGGATTTTTAAAAACCGGGAAATTTAAAACAACACTCAGAGCAGGTGTTATAACCTTTTATATGCTCTTGTGCTGTGTGGTGGCATTGGGTCTAATGGGACAAATTTACAGCACAATGGAATTGACTGCATTTGGCACCGAAACCCAATTTTTAGAAAGGGTTGGCACCGATGAATATTTGGTTTTTGGCAAGCAGATATATTTTCCCGTTGTTTCGTGGTGTAATAGGGCTGTTGCGTTTACAAAAACCTATTGTCCGGGCATAATAAAACTCCTTAACCTTGCGATTGGCAAAATTAAGGAGCTTGCAGATTTAATCTATATTTTTTAGTTTTTTGTGTGGCAGATACGTTGTATCAGAGTCTTTATGCAGATAAACACTCATTACAACACCTATACTTAAATAGGTACAAAGCAACGAAGTGCCACCTGCACTAAAAAACGGCAAGGTTACGCCGATAACGGGTAACAACCATAGGCACATTCCAACGTTAATGGTGGTTTGTGCAAGAAGCATGGTGAAAACACCGGAACAAATAACAAGACCTGCTTTGTTGTTTGCCAAAAAGCCAACACGCAGTATCCTGATACAAATTGCCGCCAAAAGCAAAAGCACCGCCATACAGCCAACGAAGCCTAATTCTTCGCCTATGCTTGTGAATATAAAATCGTTATAGCCTTCAGGTATAGAGCCACTTTGGACCAGAGTGCCTTTAAACAGTCCTTGACCAAAAAGTCCGCCGTTGGCCATTGCAACGCGACCACGCCATTGCTGATATAAGGTTCCCAAATAATCGCCTTCGGTACCAAAAAACAAAGCACCGATACGCGATTTTTGGTCATCGTTCATCACAAAAAAATAAACAAACGGAAGTGAAACGGCAACAGCACTGAGCGCAATAATAAAATAGCGGAGTCTTACTCCTGCGGCAAACATCATACCGACCGTCATAAAAGCAAACACTAAAGCCGTACCGTCGTCACCCTGGAAATGGACAAGCAGTATCGGAATGGCTCCGTGAATCGCAAGTAAAATAGTATGGATAAACTTCTTTGCTTTGTCGCCAATTTTAAGGCAGTGATAAGAAAAGGTTATAACAAAACAAATCTTCAAAAGTTCGGCAGGTTGAAAGCTGATGCCACCGGGAAGCATGAGCCAAGCTTTGTCGTCGGTATTACCGGGTGCAAAACCATAGAAAAACGTTAGCACAACAAGGCCCAAGCCTATAATAGCAAATAAAGGCCAAAGCTTAATAAAATTTTTGTAATTAAAATTACTTATAACAATAACTGCAATTAGTCCAAGTCCCATAGACAAAAGTTGCATAAGAAAGTCGCCAGCGCTGTCATTTACAAAATATGTGGTCGACAAAACTGCAACACATCCAAAAAGGGTGGTTACAAGGCATAAAACATATAAAAGTTTGTCACATTCGCGAATGTAGTCGGCAATTTTGCGAAAAATCAACTTCATATCGAGATTCCTTTGGGAAATTATTTACTTTATTATAGCCTAAATTAAAAAATAGTTCAAGAGATACTTTAAATATTAAAACAAATGTGTTATACTATGGTGTAAAAAGGGGTGAGAAGTTGTCTTTTGAGGTTTATTTTTCAAATTCGGCTAACGATACTGAGAATTTTGCCAGTGAATTTGCCAAAACTGTTGAAGGTGGAACCGTGATTGCCATGAAGGGTGATCTTGGAGCAGGTAAAACCTGTTTCACAAGAGGTTTTGCCAAAGGAATGGATTTCTATGGCGACGTTAATTCACCAACCTTTGCTATTGTTAATGAGTATCTTGGCGGCAGGCTTCCCGTTTACCATTTCGATATGTACCGTGTAAGTGGTTGGGAAGATCTTTTTTCAACGGGATATTTTGAGTATATGGAATCGGGCGGTGTGCTGATAATCGAATGGAGCGAGAATATTGAATCCGCTTTGCCTGATGATGTTGTCACCGTTACGATAGAAAAAATTGATGAACAAAAAAGAAAAATATCTGTTGAAAGGAAATGAGTTTTTGTGTTAATTCTTTCAATTGAATGTACAGCAGGTCCTGTTTCTTGCGCGCTTATTGAAGACGGCAAACTAAAATCCGAACTTTATTTGGATGTTAAAACAACCCACTCGCAAACGTTGCTTCCTATGGTCGAGCAAGCATTGTCACTTTGCTCAAAACAAGTGAAGGACCTTGATTACATAGCTGTTACCGAAGGTCCCGGGTCTTTTACGGGTGTTAGAATCGGTGTCAGCGCCGTTAAAGGTTTGGCAGAGCCTTTGAATATTTTGTGCATACCCGTTTCGGTGTTAGAGGCCATGGCTTATAACGTTGTGGGACAAGAGGCGTATGTATGTTCTGTTATGGATGCACGTTGCAATCAGGTTTATAATGCACTTTTCAAAGTTAGTGGTGAAAAGGTTGAGCGCTTGTGTGATGACCGTGCTCTTATGATAGACGAGCTTAAAGCCGAACTTTTGGAAATAGCAAACAAAGACAACTGTCCGATAATTGTTGTGGGCGATGGAGCTGAACTGTTCTTTGGTAAGGCAAGCGAAATTGATTCGCTTAAATTAGCACCGATGCACTTGATTAGACAAAAGGCTTCGGGTGTAGGAATGGTTGCTTTAAAGCATATCGCAGAAGGTAAAACCGTTACGGCAGAGCAATTATTACCCAAATATTTGCGTTTGCCGCAAGCAGAAAGAGAATTAAGAGCCAAGCAGGCTTTGAAAGGATGATAAAAATGGCGAGTTTTAAAAAAGGTGATGTTTTAGCAATAGGTTGTGACCACGGCGGTTATGAACTTAAAAATCAGATTATCGAGCATTTGAAGTATAAAGGTGTAGAATTTAAAGATTTTGGCACCTTCGATGGCAACTCGGTTGATTACCCTGAGATTGCAGTTAAGGTTACCGATGCTATTGTTTCGGGTGAGGCTAAACTAGGTGTTCTTGTTTGCGGAACCGGTATCGGTATGTCGATGGCTGCTAATAAAGTTAAGGGTATCAGAGCAGCAGCATGCTCCGAAACCTTCTCGGCTAAATATACAAGACTTCATAACGATGCAAATGTGCTTTGCCTCGGTGGACGTGTAATTGGTCCCGGTGTTGCCTGCAAAATGGTTGATTTGTTTATAAACACCGAGTATGAAGGTGGCAGACACGATCGTAGAGTTGCGATGGTTATGGCTATCGAAAACAAATAATATTATATCTAAAAAAGCACCGTGTACTTTTTGAAGTACACGGTGCTTTTTTGTTATTTGTTAACATAGATTTTAAAGAATTTCAAAGACTCAAATACGAGCGGTACTGCAAATGGCAACAAAATTGCTGTCAGCCATTCGGGTCCTTCGGCGGGGTTCAAACCGAACAAAACATTGAGTGGTGTTGCTGCAACGATTATTGCCATAGCAATGCAAGCAAGTGCGGCAATGCTTAAAAATCTGTTTTGAAGTAATCGCTTGTAGAAGAATTCGGGTGAACGGGTTGTGTACATATAAAGCACAAGCGTTATAACAAGCGAAACAAAATAAGCGGTAGTGGCTCCTGCACTTGCACGGCAAATAAGTGCCACAAGCGAAGGAACAAGGGCTATGCCTACACCTGCAATGAGCGAATACATAACCTCGCGGAAATTGAATAATTGATCGCCAACCGTTCGGGGTAGTTCCTTCATAACGCTGTTATCAGCGGTTTCAAAGCCTATGGCGGCAATGGGGAACACAAGTGCAAAAACAGAACCCAAAAGTATAAGTTCAGAGGGTAACATTGACCCTAAGAAAATCGTGCTTAAAGCAAGGCTTACAAAAAGACAAGCGCAGAAGGTTACATAGTAGTTTATGTATTTAAGGAAGTTGCCAAACACGCCTCTTGCATTTTTAATCGCTTTGACAATGGATGAAAAACTGTCGCTGTAAAGCACAATATCGGCATTGCCTTTGGCAACGTCGGTGCCCGTTTTGCCCATTGCACAACCAACGTCGGCGTAAGCCATTGGCGCATAGTTGGCGGCGCTGTCAGCGGTGATAAGCACAGTTTCTCCGTTAGAGTGCAAGGCTTCAACCATTCTTATTCTCTGTTCGGGTGAAATTCTTGCACAAACCTTGATTTTGCTTGCAACCGAGCAAAGTTCCTCGTCTGATAGCGAATCAATCTGGTCGCCAACAACCGATATTTCATCACCTTTTAAAACACCTATGCTTTCGGCAATGGTTGCGGCGGTGTTTATGTGATCGCCTGTGAACATAACGGTTGAAATACCCGCTTCACGGCACAAAGCAACGTTTTCGGGAGCACTTCTGCGTTCACGGTCGGCAACACCCAAAAGCCCCAAAAACTCAAGCTCGTTTTCCAAAAACTCGGGGGTAGGGTTAGCAGGGATGTCGGAAAGCATTTTATAAGATATTGCAAGAACTCTGAGTCCGCGGTTACACATTTCTTCATAAGCGTGGCGTATGGTCTCGTTGTCAGCATTGACACATCGCTCAAGAATGATATCGGGTGCACCTCTAACAACCGCAAAGACGTTACCCTCAATCATATTAACAGTGGTTTTGATTTTTCTTTCGGGAGTAAGCGGAATGGTTGATATGGTTGGAAATTCTGAATCAAAGTCTTGTTTGTTTATGTTAAGATGACGGGATGCCGCTGAAATGAGAGCCATTTCGGTGGGGTCGGTTTCTTCGGTCGAACAGTCCTCACAACTAAGCACGCCAAAACGCATTGCAACCTCGCATTTTTTAGTGATGTTGCCACTTTCGACATCTATGATTTTATCTCCGTCAAACACCTCGGCGAGTTTCATTTTGTTTTGGGTGAGAGTGCCGGTCTTGTCGGCACAAATGGTGGTGATACCTGCAAGCTTTTCAACTGTTTGGGGGTTGATAATCGAAGCCTTGTCTTGTTCAATTCTCTTAATTCCCAATGTCAAAAGGCAAGCAATACGAGTTGCAAAGTTTCCGGGGACAACGGCAATATAAAAGCAAACGGCGGCAATTAAAGCCTCTAAAAACTTGCCCCAACCGATAGAACCTTTTGCAACAAAGGTACCTAATATAATCAAAATCACACAAGCAACAAAAGCTGAAGATATAAAAATCTTCATAAAACTGTCGTATCGGTCGGCAATTCGGTCTTGAATGCCTTTGTGCAAAAACACCTTGTTTTTGATAACCAAACGACGCACCTCGGCATTAGAACCGGTTTCGACAACAACACAAAGTGCAGTGCCGGTCATAACGTGACAGCCGCAGTAAACCATATTGGCTCTATCTTTAAGTGTTGCAAAATCTTCAAGCAAAACATCAGGGTCCTTGTTAACGGTGATAACGCCTTTTTCTTCCATTATAACCGACTCATCACAACGAAGGCCCATTGCCTCAATAATTCTTGCATCGGCAGGCACGTAGTCACCGGGGCTGAGTTTTAAAATATCACCGGGGACAAGATATTCACCATTAACAGCTATTTCCTTGCCGTCGCGAATAACGGTTGCCGAAACTTTAATGCGATTGCGAAGGCTTGATAACATATTGCGTGATTTGTATTCGGAAATAATACAAAGAGCCTCTTTAATGCAAACAACAATAAAAGCTACAATAGGCAAGGTGAAATCGTTTCTGCCAATTACAAGTTCGCGAAGAACGTAGATAACAAGTAAACAAAGCAAAAGGATAACAGAAGGCTTTTGAAGTTGTTTCAAAAAAGCTGTGCTTTTGCTTATTTCTTCTTCATTAACGGCAAGATTTTTGCCATAAGTTTCAAGTCTTTTAGAGGCTTCTTCAGAGGATAAGCCTTGTTCACGGTCGGTTTCAAGCTCCGACAGAACCTCATCGGCTGTAGCACTGTGCCAAATCATTTTAACACTCCCAAATTAAAGTTATATAAAAGTAAAAAGTTAACAATATATCTATTTTAAAATTATTATACTACTAACACCATCTTTTTTCAACAAAATTTTAAGAGTGGATAGTGCTGAAAAATATTTGCTGATTTCTAAAAGTTTGTATTTATTTCTTCCTAATATTGTGATATAATAAACTGAATTGATATGTTTTAGGAGGAATCCGTTTTGGAATGGACTGAAATAAAGATAAAGGTGCCGCTTCATGATACCGAAACCGCCGAGGCTATTGCCAATATGGTTGTGCCTTACGGCATTTACGTTGAGGATTATTCCGAGCTTGAAAAGGACGCTTTGGAAATTGCCCATATCGACCTTATTGATGAAGATCTTGTGAAAAAAGATCGCACTGTATCTATTATTCACATCTACATCAGCAATGAAGAAAATCCGTTTGAATCGGTACAGTATTTGAAGGAACGTTACAACGCGGTGGGAATCAACTGCGAAATTGATACCGATTGTGTAAATGATAAGGATTGGGCAGATAATTGGAAGAAGTTCTTTAAGGTTACAGAAATCGGCGACCGTCTGACTATCAGACCCAGTTGGGAAGAATATGACAATAAAGACGGCAGAGTGGTTCTCAGCATCGATCCAGGTGCCGCATTCGGAACGGGTACTCATGCCACCACCAAAATGT
>JAZNEE010000125.1:0-5247 GCA_045588405.1 Acutalibacteraceae bacterium | reverse complement strand
TGTGTTCGGTTGAACACAGTTTTTTTATTAAAGCACCTTTGAAAGGAAATCTTTAAGTCTTGGGTTTTTGGGGTTGCCGAAGAATTCTTCGGGTGTTCCCTTCTCTATTATGATACCCTCATCAATAAACACGATTTCGGTACCAACCTCGCGCGCAAAGCCCATTTCGTGGGTTACAACCACCATGGTCATACCTTCGGCGGCAAGACGCTTCATAACCTCCAAAACCTCACCGACCATTTCGGGGTCAAGCGCTGACGTGGGTTCGTCGAAAAGCATAACCTCGGGGTTCATACAAAGTGCACGGACAATAGCAACACGTTGCTTCTGACCACCCGAAAGTTGTGAAGGATAAGCGTTTGCTCTATCGGCAAGACCGACAATTTCAAGCAACTCCATAGCCTTAGCTTCGGCATCTTCTTTGCGTTTGCCAAGCAATTTCATGGGGCCAATGGTCATGTTTTTAAGCACGGTCATGTGCGGGAACAGGTTGAACTGTTGGAAAACCATACCCATTTTTTGACGGTGGATATTGATATTAACCTTTTTATCGGTTATATCAACTCCGTCGAAAACAATTTTACCGCCTGTTGGTTCTTCAAGACGGTTTAGGCAACGCAAGAAGGTTGATTTACCCGAACCCGAAGGACCGATGACAACAATAACGTCACCTTTATAAATTTCGGCATTAACACCCTTTAAAACATCAACCTTACCAAAGGATTTTTGAAGGTTTTCGACCGAAATAAGCAATTCTCTATTATCGCTCACTCTTACGCAACCTCCTTTCCAAAATTCCAACAAGATAGGTCAAAATAAGAACAAGTGCCAAATACACAAGAGCAACCGCAATTAGCGGCATAAAGTTGCTGTATGTTTGTGAACGAATTTTAAGACCGCCTTGTGTCAAATCGGCAACACCCAAATAGAAGGCAACCGACGATTCTTTAAGCAAGGTGATAAATTCGTTGGCAAGTGCGGGCAAAACAGCCTTAAAGGCTTGCGGGAAGATGAAATGCACCATAGTCTGTGAATAGTTAAAGCCAAGGCTTCGTCCGGCTTCCATCTGACCCTGATCAATCGACATAATACCGCCACGAACAATCTCGGCAACATAGGCACCGCTGTTAAATCCGAAGCAAAGCACCGCTGCGGCAAACTTAGGCACGCCAACGGGCAAAAGTATTACGAAGTAGATGATGAGCAACTGAACCATAAGCGGTGTTCCGCGGAAAACTGTCAGATAGAATCTGCAAATACCGTCAAGTATTTTAAGTTTTCCGGTGGTTTGGTTGGTGCAGCGAACAACAGCAACAAGGAAACCGATGAACACACCGAGCAATACCGAAAGACCGGTAAGACCCAAGGTTGTTCCTAATCCTTGCAAAAGGTAACGCCAACGGCCAGCCTCAATAAAGTTACGGTTAAAATCGCGTTTAAAACTTGCAACCGCCTTTTGTAAAGCAGTTCCTGTATCAGGTTTTTCACTTGTGTAATTGGTAAGCTCAACACAATAGTTCAAGCCTGTGCGTAACGATGTGATGTTTTTGATATTGATAACTTCACCGTTATACTTAACTGTGTCGGTTTTCGTAATCATTTCCGACGCAGATACAAGTCCTCCTGTGCAGGCATTAACTGTCTCCGTATCAAGATATAGTTGAAACTCGCCTTCACTCACTTCATAGGCAAAAAGCTTAATTTCGCCTTCGACAAAGTCATCGGACGTATCGAACAACCTAACCATATCCTCACGCACAAGGTTTTTAACCTTTGTTGCAGTAACGTTTTTACCGGTTTTATATTTATGATAAACACCGGTAAACAGTTCGTCCAAGCTTTCAGAAATAATTACAGCTGTATTATACGTTTTATAGGTACAATCAAAAATAAGGTCTCTTTCATCACCTTTTTTAACGTCGTTAACAACTATATCAAGCTTTTCGATAACAGCTCTGGTTGCGTAAGCGTGTTCACCCGGTATTTTATTAAAGGTATCATCAACAAGAACTTGTGCTTCTTCTATTGTCAATTCCTTCGATACCTTATTTGTACCAAAGCCGTAATAAGCGACCGTGAAAACACCAACTGCAATTACCGCAACAAGTGCAAATATGAGCAGTTTTTTAAGAGATGTTTTGTTGTTTCTTAAACTCATTATAAATCTCCAAAACACACAAAAAATAGGAATGATCGCTCATTCCTATTTTTCGGTTAATTAAATTTGCGATCGATTATTTAATGTACTTGTCGATGATAGCATCAATAGTGCCATCCTCGGTAAGCTCGTCAATAGCTTTATCGATAGCAGCCTTGAGCTCTGCATTGCCCTTCTTGATAGCAATAGCGTAGTCTTCGTCGGCATAGGTAGTCTCAAGAATCTTAAGACCTGCATTGTTGGCAACGAAAGCCTTAGCAGGCTCGTTATCAATAATTACGCAATCAACGTCGCCACCAAGCAAAGCAGCAACTGCTTCGTTACCGGTAACGTACTGGGTAACTCTCTCTGCACCGAAATCGTCAGAGCAGTAGATATCGCCGGTAGTACCGAGCTGAACGCCAACCTTCTGGTTTGCGCCATCTGCATAAAGGTCGTCAACGTTAGTAATAGCGGAATCTTCCTTAACGATAATAGCCTGAACGCCCTTAGCGTAGCTAAGAGAGAAGTCAACCTCTTTAAGTCTATCAGGTGTAACGGTCATGCCTGCAATACCAACGTCGGCATCGCCTGCATTAACAGCGGTGATGATGGTGTCGAAGTTCATATCCTTGATTTCAAGGGTGAGACCGAGCTTCTTAGCGATAGCTTCAGCAATCTCTGCATCGATACCTACAATCTTGTCGCCATCATAGAACTCATAAGGCTGGAAATATGCATTGGTAGCCATGATAAGTTTGCCTTCGGAAACTGTGGGAACCTTAACGGTTTCTTCTTCGGAAGAAGTATCGGAAGAATTGCCCTTTTTGTCATCAGTTGAAGTGGCATCAGATGATGTTGTACTTACATTTGACGAAGTGTCGTCCTTTGAAGCGCTGTCGTCCTTCTTGCCATCGCAAGCGGTAAGGCTTACAAGTGCAAAAAGCATAGCAAAGCAAAGGATCATGCTTAAAATCTTGTTCATTTTCATTTACCTCCATAGCCTTTCGGCTTTAATGTAACAGACAGTATACCACCCTATGAATAAAAATGCAAGCATTTTAATGAAATTTGTAAATTTTCATGCAAAATACTGACTAAATCGGTGTATATTTGCTGAATATTTGCATAAAACACAAAAAAGAGGGTGATTTTTTTGAGCCTTATTCAGTGTGCGCTTGATTGCCGACACCAAAAAGACGGTTATTGCTTTTTAGATTCAATAGGCAGAGTTTACAACAAAAGCAACGTTTGCCCCTATTATCTCAAATCAAAAAATATTTGCGATAGCCTCGTGAACGTTTCGAACACCGATCACCGTAACCGAGCCAACCTCTCCCTTTAACTGTTTGACACAAGAACGCGGCACAATGCAACGGGTAAAGCCAAGTCTTGCAGCCTCGTTGATTCGGGCGGTGATTCGTGAAACCGACCTAACCTCTCCCGAAAGACCAACCTCACCTATTGCCACAACGTCATCGGGCAAAGGCTTATCGGTAATGCCCGAAACAAGCGCCAAAGCAACCGACAAATCGGCAGCAGGTTCATCTAATTTAAGTCCTCCGACAATGTTGAGATACACATCCATTGCCGAGAATTTATAGCCCAAACGCTTTTCCAAAACGGCAAGCAACAAATTAAGACGGTTAAAATCAAAGCCTGTGGACATTCTTCTGGAATTTCCGTAACCCGACGGCGAAACAAGGCTTTGTACCTCGGCCAACACAGGCCTTGAGCCTTCCATAACACAAGAGATACAGTTGCCCGAAACGTTTGGATTTCGTTCAGAAAGCAGAGCCGCCGAAGGATTTTCAACCTCGGATAGTCCTGCATCGTTCATTTCGAAAACACCGATTTCATTGGTAGAGCCAAATCGGTTTTTAACTGCCCTTAAAATGCGGTAGGCATAGTTTCGCTCACCCTCAAAATAAAGCACGGCATCCACAATATGCTCCATAACCTTTGGCCCTGCAATAGCGCCGTCTTTATTAACATGACCCACAATAACAACGGGAATATCAAGGCTTTTACCAACGCGAAGAAGCATATTGGTACATTCTCTCACCTGGGTAACGCTGCCTGCCGAGGATTGAATTTCAGCATGGTTCATGGTTTGGATAGAATCTATCATAACCACATCGGGTTTATTAAGCTTTATATATTCGCAAACCGTTTCAACGTCGGTTTCGGTCATAACAAGCAGACTGTCACCCTTAACCGAAAGTCTTTCGGCACGAAGCTTTAACTGTTTTGCCGATTCCTCACCCGATACATACAAAACTTTTTTACGCTTACAAAAAGTTCCGCAGGCTTGCATAAGCAGTGTTGATTTTCCTATTCCGGGGTCGCCCGAAAGCAGAACGACCGAGCCTTTTACAAGTCCGCCGCCCAAAACTCGATCAAGCTCACCTATTCCGGTTTTATATCTTATTTCATCGGTAGTATCAATATCGTTGACCGATAAAACGCCTTCAAAGCTTTTTTTGTTTGCCGACGACACAACACCCGACGACTTTGAAGTGCTGACAAGTTCTTCATTCATGGTGTTCCAAGAACGGCAACCGGGACATTGACCCGACCATTTTGGCGCTTCGTAACCGCATTCGGAACAAATATAGGTTGATTTAACCTTACTAGCCATTATAACTTCCCTTTCAAATTTCTTTTGAAAATTATAACATACAATTTATTGGGTTGCAATAAAAAAAGACGATTGCTCGTCTTTTAAATATCTTGTTTTGAATAATAACACAATACTCCTTCGGCTATCGCCCAGGAAATTGATTTTTGATAGTCCTCTGATTTCAAGTTTTCAAGGTCGGCAGGATTGCTTAAAAAACCACACTCCACAATAACCGAAGGCACAACCGAATTATAAAGCAAAAATATATCCTTTGTGGTCTTTTTAACAACGCGGTGGTTTAACGGCTGAAGCCTTTGCTTTACAGAACCTTGAATAGCTTTTGCCAGTAATTCCGACCCTTCGGTCACTCCGTAAAACACCTGTGTGCCGTTTGGTTGCGAGGCGCTAAACTTGTTCATGTGTATACTTATAAACACGGCGTTGGGATATTTTTGCATCAATTTCAGGCGGTTTTTCATATCGCTCA
>JAZNEE010000124.1:0-2996 GCA_045588405.1 Acutalibacteraceae bacterium | reverse complement strand
TGCCGAGCTTTATGATATCAACTGTCTTGGTACTTTTTCGTTTAAAGGTACGACTAAGGACCCTCGCTTTGGTAATCCGACTCCAAGAATTGCAGAATGCAGTATGGGAATGATCAATGCTGTTGGACTTCAGAATCCCGGCGTTGAAAAGGTTATTTCTGACGAATTGCCCAAACTTAAAAAATGCTTTAATAAGCCTGTTATGGCTAACGTTAGCGGATTTTCGGTTGAGGATTACGCTTACACAGTTGAAAAACTGAATTCTGAAGAACAAATTGGTTGGTTTGAAGTCAACGTTTCTTGTCCTAACGTTCACGGTGGCGGTATGAGCTTTGGTACTAACCCCGAAGCTGCTGCTGAAGTGACACGTGCTTGCCGTAAAGTTACCGATAAACCGCTTATTATCAAGCTTTCACCCAACGTTACCGATATTGTGTCTATTGCAAAGGCTTGCGAAGATGCAGGTGCAGACGGTATTAGTATGATAAACACCCTTTTGGGTATGAGAATTGATCTTAAAACCAAAAAGCCCGTAATTGCTAATAAAATGGGTGGTTTTTCGGGTCCTGCAATTATGCCAGTAGCTCTCAGAATGGTTTATCAGGTTTACGATGCTGTTAAAATTCCCATTGTTGGTATGGGTGGTATTAGCTCGGCAGAGGATGTTATTGAAATGATGCTTGCAGGTGCTACTGCTGTGCAGATTGGCGCTGCAAACCTCGTTGATCCTTTCGCTAGCCGTGATATTATAAACGATTTACCCCGTGTTATGGAAAAATACGGCATTACTAATTTAAAAGATATTATAGGAGGAGCACATAATGGGTAAGGATGTAATTATTGCATGCGATTTTGCAAGCAAAGAGGCTTGTCTTGAATTTCTTGATAAATTCACCGACTGTAAGCCTTTTGTTAAGATTGGTATGGAGCTTTTCTATGCCGCAGGTCCTGAAATGGTTAAAGAAATCAAGGCAAGAGGACATAAGATTTTCCTCGATTTAAAGCTTCATGATATCCCCAACACTGTTAAAAAATCCATGGCTGTTTTGTCAAACTTGGATGTTGATATGACCAACCTCCATGCAGGCGGTACCATTTCTATGATGGAAGCAGGTCTTGAAGGCTTGACCCGTGCTGATGGCACAAGACCCTTGCTTATTGCTGTTACTCAGCTCACTTCTACCGACCAGGAAAGAATGGAAAATGACCTTCTTATTAAAGAGCCTATCGACAAGGTTGTTATGCACTATGCTCATAACGCCAAGGTTGCAGGTCTTGATGGTGTTGTTTGTTCTCCGCTTGAAGCCGAAAAAGTACACGACCTTTGTGGCAAATCCTTCTTGACAGTTACTCCCGGTGTTCGCTTTGCCGACGGTGACATTGGCGACCAGAAGAGAGTTATGACTCCCGCAGAAGCCAAGAGAATCGGTTCTGACTACATTGTTGTTGGCCGTCCGATTACTGCAGCTGAAGATCCCGTTGCTGCTTATAAGCGTTGCGTAGCAGAGTTTTGTGATTGATTTTAAGGAGAATTAAAATGGAAAGCTATAAGAGAGAATTTATAAAGTTTTTAGAGAGTGCAGGCGTTTTAAAATTCGGAGATTTTACCGCTAAATCCGGTAGAAAAATCCCTTATTTTATCAACGCAGGCGATATTAAAACCGGTGACCAGATTTCAAAGCTTGGCGAATTTTACGCAAAAGCCTATTTTGAGAAGGTTGGCAACAAGAGAACTGTTCTTTACGGTCCTGCATATAAGGGTATTCCTATTGCAGTTTCTGTTGCTTGTGCACTTTCTAAAGAGGGTCTTGACGTTCCTTTCTTCTTTAACCGTAAAGAGGAAAAAGATCACGGTGAAGGCGGTGTTTTCGTAGGCTATAAGCCTCAAGCCGGTGAAGAAATCGTTATTGTTGAGGACGTTATCACCGCAGGTACCGCAATCAGAGAAAGTATGTCTATTTTGTCCGGACTTGAAGGTACAAAGGTAGCTGCTACTTTCGTTATGGTAGACCGCAAAGAAAAAGGTCAAACCGAAAAGAGCGCAATGGCTGAAGTTGGAGAGGAATTTGGTTTCCCTGTATATTCTGTTGTTGACGTTTATGATATCATTGAGTACCTTGAAGAGGACGAAAAGAATCGCGAGAACGTCGACCGCATCAAGAAGTATCTTGAAGTAAACGGCGCTAAAGCTTAATTTTTCGAAAGGATTATAATATGAGAAGTCTTATCAGTATTCTTGAACTCAGCACAACTGAGCTTGACGAGCTTATTGCTACTGCTAATGATATAATTGATAATCCTGCAAAATATAGCGAAGTATGTAAGGGTAAAAAACTTGCAACCTTGTTTTTCGAACCTTCTACAAGAACAAGACTTAGTTTCGAGGCCGCTATGCTCGAACTTGGTGGCAGTGTTTTAGGATTTTCCGAGGCTAATAGTTCGTCTGCTGCAAAGGGCGAGAGTGTTGCTGATACCGCAAAGGTTATTTCGTGCTATGCTGATATTATCGCAATGCGTCATCCTAAAGAGGGTGCACCGCTTGTTGCAAGCATGAATGCTACCATTCCTGTTATTAATGCAGGTGACGGCGGACACAATCATCCTACTCAAACTCTTGCAGATTTGCTTACAATTAAGCGTGAAAAGGGAAGACTTAATAATCTTACCATTGGTTTCTGCGGTGACTTAAAATTCGGCAGAACTGTTCATTCGCTTATCGAGGCAATGTCGAGATATGAGGGCATTAAGTTTGTTCTTGTTTCACCTGAAGAACTTAAACTTCCAAGCTATATTAAAAAGGATGTTTTGCAAAAACATAATATCGAGTACGTTCAGACTACCGATTTAGAATCGGTTATGCCCGAACTTGATATTCTTTATATGACTCGTGTTCAAAAAGAACGCTTCTTTAACGAGGAAGATTACCTGCGGCTCAAGGACAGCTACATTCTGGACACTGAAAAAATGAAGCTGGGCAAGGAAGATTTGTGCGTGCT
>JAZNEE010000123.1:0-5683 GCA_045588405.1 Acutalibacteraceae bacterium | reverse complement strand
TGATTTTATTTAATCTTAACTAATGTAAAAAAGGAATCATACCAAAGGTATGATTCCTTTTTTTGGCGGAGACGGCGAGATTCGAACTCGCGGGGGATTGCTCCCTAACTGATTTCGAGTCAGCCCCGTTATGACCACTTCGATACGTCTCCGTGTTTAGTTTTACAACATGACTAATTATAATCATCAAACTATAAAAAGTCAACACTTTTTTTGATGTTATTGCATTTTAGTGATATAAAAAAGATACGAAACATTTTTTGTTTCGTATCTTTTGAAGTTATTATGTTTTTAGAAATTATTTACCGGCAACCAAGTCAGACATATCATAAAGTCCTGGTGTTTTATCTTTAATAAATATTGCAGCATTAACAGCTCCAACAGCAAAAACGTTTTTGGAATATGCCGAGTGCGATAATGTTACAACTTCGTCGGTGCCTGCAAAAATAATATCATGGTCACCAACGATTGTGCCACCTCTAATAGAATGTATGCCAATTTCGTTTTCTTTGCGTTTCTCGCGTATTGCGTGGCGGTCATACTCATAGGTATACTTACCGTCTGCGGCTTCATTTAAAGCGTTTGCGAGCATAATAGCGGTGCCGCTGGGAGCATCAATCTTTTGATTATGATGTTTTTCAACAATTTCAATATCAAATCCGTTTGAAAGAACCTTTTGAGCAATCTTTGCAAGCTCGACCAAAAGATTAACTCCAAGCGACATATTAAACGTGAAGAAAATAGGCACTAATTTAGATGCTGCTTTGATATTTTCAACATCAGCATCGCTAAGACCTGTTGTTGCAATAACAGCCGGAATCTTATTATTAACTGCATACTCCAAAACAGTTGTAAGGCAGGAGGGATGCGAAAAATCAATAATAACATCGCCCATATTGGCCTCATTTATGTTTGATACAACGGGGTAGTTGCTGTTTTGGGTTGTGTTAAGGTCAACGCCTACTGAAATTTTGCAATCTTCTCTTGAGTTTACGCAATTAGTAACCGCCAAACCCATTTTGCCGTTGCATCCGTTTAAAATTATGTTGGTCATTGTTTCACTTCCTAAAAAATTAGGGGGTATGTAACCCCCCTAAAAAAATTATTTAACAAGTCCGTGCTTGATAAGTTCAAGTCTTAAAGCTTCACGAGCCGAGTCGGTCATAGGTGCCAAAGGCATTCTGAGAGGTCCCATATTAAGACCCATCATATTCATGGCTTCTTTAACGGGAATGGGGTTAACGTCGCTGAACAAAGCATTGATTAGGCTTACATATTTAAGCTGCATATCGCGAGCTTTTTCAACGTTACCTTTTAAGAACTCAGCGCAAATTTCGTGAGTCTCACGGGGCAAAATGTTCGAAAGAACCGAAATAACACCGATACCGCCCAAAGACATAATAGGAACGATTTCGTCATCATTACCGGAATAAAGGTCAAGATCTCCCTGGCAAAGGCTCATAGTCTTTGCAATGGAAGAAATATCACCATTGGCTTCTTTAACGGCCACAATGTTTTCGTGTTTTGCAAGTTCCTTATAGGTTTCGGGCTTAATTGCAGTACCTGTACGGCTAGGAACGTTGTAAAGAATAATAGGAGTCTTTACACGGTCAGCAACATAAAAATAGTGGTTAATAAGTCCGTTTTGAGAAGTTTTGTTGTAATAGGGGGTAACCATCAAAAGACCGTCAACACCAATGGATTCAGCGTGCTGAGAAAGCTGAGCTGCATACATAGTGTCGTTGCTGCCTGTTCCGGCAATAATAGGAACTCTCTTATTTGAAACCTTAACAGCCTCTTCAAGAACCTTAACGTGTTCATCATTGTCAAGTGTTGCCGATTCGCCTGTTGTTCCGCAAATTACAAGTGCATCAACACCGCCTGCAATCTGCTCCTCAATAAGGCTTCTAAGTCTTGTGTAGTTAACCGAGCAATCGTCGTTAAAGGGAGTTACAAGTGCGGTTGCACAGCCTGTAAAAATTCTCTTTTTCATAGAAAAATACTCCTCAAAATAAATTAGTCAAAATAACCTTTTGCACAAAGAAGTTCTGCTAAAAGAACAGCACCGCCGGCAGCACCGCGGAGAGTGTTGTGAGAGAGACATACAAACTTGTAGTCATACTGGGTATCCTCACGGAGACGACCGATGGAAACAGCCATACCGCCTTCAAGGTCACGCTGTAATTTGGTCTGAGGCATGTTGTCTTCTTCAAAATAGTGGAGGAACTGCTTGGGTGCACTGGGAAGCTCTAACTCTTGAGCGGCACCTTTAAACTCCTGCCATTTAGCCAAAATCTGCTCTTTGGTAGGCTTTTTGTTAAATCTCACAAATACTGCTGCCATGTGACCGTCCGAAACGGGAACACGGAGGCATTGTGCAGTGAAGTGAGGCTTTGCAGCATTAACAATTTCGCCGTTTTCAATCTTACCCCAAATTTTAAGAGGCTCTTGTTCACTCTTTTCTTCTTCGCCGCCGATGAAGGGGATAACGTTGTCAACGATTTCGGGGAAGGTTTCAAAGGTTTTGCCTGCACCGGAAATTGCCTGATATGTGCAAACGAGAACATCCTCAACATCAAAATCATTATCAAGAGGGTAGATAGCAGGAACATAGCTTTGAAGTGAACAGTTGGATTTAACTGCGATAAAGCCTTTCTTGGTACCAAGACGTTTTCTCTGAGCTTCGATTACTTCGATGTGGTCAGAGTTGATCTCGGGGACAACCATTGGAACGTCTTTAGTGCCTCTGTGAGCGCTGTTATTTGAAACAACGGGGCACTCGTGCTTAGCGTAAGCTTCTTCCAAAGCCTTAATTTCATCTTTTTTCATATTAACAGCGCAGAAAACAAAATCAACAGCCGAAGCAATTTCAGCAATATCTTCTTCTGCGTTTTTAATAACCATATTTTTCATAGACTCGGGCATTGCAGTTTTCATTGCCCAACGGTTACCAACAGCTTCTTCATAAGTTTTGCCGGCACTTCTTCCACTAGCGGCAAGAACCTTAACTTCAAACCAAGGATGGTTTTCTAGTAAAGTAGCGAATCTCTGTCCAACCATACCGGTTGCACCGATAATTCCAACATTGTATTTTTTCATTATGTATCACCCTTAAAAAATAATAGTTGATTAATTTAAAACAATGCAATATAATATAGAAGCATTATTAATAGATTATACATTTATTGTTTTTATTTGTCAAACATATTTTATGAATTTTGAGCTTATTATGTGAACTTTTGGTGATATGAATGAAAAAATCAGATTTTTACTATGATTTACCGCAAAATTTAATAGCACAAACGCCTGTTGAACCGCGAACATCGTCAAGACTTTTGAGGTTGGATCGTAAAACAGGTGAGCTTTTTGACGGAAGCTTTACCGATGTGTTGTCATTTTTACAAAAAGGCGATTGCCTTATTATGAACGATACAAGGGTTTTGCCTGCACGAATTTTCGGCACAAGGACTGATACAGGTTCGGTTGTTGAGTTTGTTTTGTTAAAACAAATTTCTGAAGATACTTGGGAATGTTTGGCAGGTCCCGGTAAAAAAGCCAAGCCCGGTAAAGTATTTAAATTTAATGATGAGTTGTCTTTAGAAGTTCTTGATGTGACCGACGGCGGTAATAGAATTGTTAAATTTATTTACGATGGTATTTTCTTTGATATTCTTGACCGAGTTGGTAAAATGCCTTTACCGCCTTACATAACCGAGGAATTAGGTGATAAAGAGCGTTATCAAACCGTTTACTCAAAAGAGCTAGGTTCGGCTGCAGCCCCAACTGCAGGGCTTCATTTTACCAATGAATTCCTCATTGAAATCATGAAAAAAGGTGTTAATATAGGCTTTGTTACCTTGCACGTTGGTTTGGGTACATTCAGACCTGTTAAGGTTGACGAAATCACCGAGCATAAGATGCATTCCGAGCATTATTATATACCGCAAATTACCGCTGATTTGATTAATGAAACCAAGAAAAACGGCGGCAGAGTAATCTGTGTTGGAACAACCTCTTGCAGAACTGTTGAAAGCGCGGCAAGATATGGTGAAATTAAAGAATGCAGCGATGATACCGATATTTTCATTTATCCGGGCTACGAGTTTAAGGTGATGGATGGTCTTATTACCAATTTCCATTTGCCCGAAAGCACGCTTATAATGCTTGTCAGCGCCTTTGCGGGTTATGATAACACCATGAATGCATATCACCACGCTGTTGATGAAAAATATCGTTTCTTCTCGTTTGGCGATGCAATGTTGATTTTATAATGAGGTTTAGTTATGTTTAAAGTTTTGAAAAAAGAGGGAACTGCTCGTCGTGGCGAGTTCAAAACCGTTCACGGAACTGTTCAAACTCCTGCTTTTATGAACGTTGCCACTGTGGCTGCCATTAAAGGTGCAGTTTCGGCTTATGATTTGAGTGACGATTTGCACACACAGGTTATGCTTTGCAATACATATCACTTGCATTTGCGTCCTGGTGATGAGCTTATCAAAAAACTTGGCGGACTTCATAAATTCACCGGTTGGCAAGGTCCAATTCTTACCGATAGCGGTGGATTTCAGGTTTTTTCGTTGGCATCGCTTCGTAAAATTAACGAAGAGGGTGTAACCTTTAATTCTCATATCGACGGTCGCAAGATATTTATGGGACCCGAAGAAAGCATGAAAATACAGTCAAATCTTGGCTCGACTATTGCTATGGCTTTTGACGAGTGTGTTGAAAATCCTGCAACTTATGAGTATTCAAAGCAGTCGTGTGCAAGAACTACACGTTGGCTCAAACGTTGTAAAATAAAGATGGACGAGCTCAACAAAACCGAAGGCACAGTTAACCCAAATCAGATGCTTTTTGGTATTAATCAAGGCTGTACCTTTGATGACCTTCGAATTGAACACATGAAGCAAATAGCAGATTTAGACTTAGACGGTTATGCCATTGGCGGACTTGCTGTCGGTGAGCCTGCACCTGTAATGTATCACATTATCGAACAGGTTGAACCATTTATGCCACACGATAAAATCCGTTATCTAATGGGTGTCGGCACTCCCGGCAATATCATTGAGGCTGTTTACAGAGGCGTTGACCTTTTTGACTGCGTTATGCCCAGCCGTAATGCCCGCCACGGTCATCTTTTTACAAAACAGGGTATTATAAATCTCAATAACAAAAAATATGAAAAAGATCCTCTACCCATTGACCCTGAATGCAACTGCCCTGCGTGCAAGAATTTTTCGCGTTCTTATATCCGCCATTTATTTAAGGCAAAAGAAATGCTTGCAATGCGCCTTTGCGTTATCCATAACCTTTATTTTTATAATATGCTTATGCAGGATATCCGTGATTCGCTTGATGACGGAACCTTCGAACAGTTCAGAGCGGAGAATGTTGATAAGCTTGACACAAGGATTTAATAAATATTTTATGAATTTTATTCTAAAGTATTGAAAAATTTGATTTATTAATATATAATCAATACATTATGTTTTGGAGGTTATCTCAGATGAATTATTTAACTCTTATGGCAGGCATGGCTCCCGGAGCAGGTGCATCAGCAGGTACCGGTGCAACCGGCGGCAGCAGTATGATTATTATGATGGTTGCTCTTTTTGCGATTATGTATTTTATGATGATCAGACCCCAGAAGAAAAAGCAGAAAGAAGAACAGGCAATGCGCGAT
>JAZNEE010000122.1:0-31218 GCA_045588405.1 Acutalibacteraceae bacterium | reverse complement strand
AATTTTAATCATTTTATCACGATTTAAAATTGTTTGCAATAAAAAAAGATGCTCTGCTTTAAAGCAGAGCATCTTTTTTTATTGCAAACAATTTTAAATCGTGATAAAATGATTAAAATTAAGCAAAGCATTTCAAATAAATATCACAACATAAATTTAAACGACAAGGAGAAGCAATGTATAACAAGGTTTATGTAGAAATCACCAACATTTGTAATATGAACTGCTCTTTTTGACATGGTCACAAAAGAGCAAAACGGCAAATGAAAAGGGAAGAGTTTGCCGTTGTTCTTGAAAAACTGCAAGGACAAACAAAATATATCTATTATCATTTAATGGGTGAGCCGTTGCTTCACCCCGATTTGCCCGAGTTTTTGAAAATGGCGGCAGAAAAGGACTATAAATCAATCATAACCACCAACGGAACACTTTTAAATCGACGTGGTGACGAGCTTTTAAGCGCAGGACTTCACAAAATCAACGTTTCGTTACACAGCTTTGAAAACGGCAGCAAGCAAGACCACGATTCATACGTGACCGAGGTGGCAGATTTTGCAAAAAAAGCGGCCGACAAAGGAACAATCGTGGTTATAAGGCTTTGGAATAAGGGTTTTGATGACGGTAAAAACGAAGCATCAATTAAAATTCTCAAAGAAAACATTGCGGGTGATTGGGTAAAAAACACTCGCGGACTTAAAATTAATGATAAAATTTATCTTGAATGGGGAGAACGGTTCGAATGGCCCGATAGCGAAGCAGAAATAAAGGGCAACAAATTCTTTTGCTATGGGCTAAAGGACCAGTTCGGCATCCTTTGTGATGGCACCGTTGTTCCTTGTTGCCTTGATAGTGAAGGTGTTATAGCCTTGGGCAACATCTTCAAGGATGATATAAAAGAGGTGCTTTTATCAAAAAGGGCAACCGATATGGTAGAGGGCTTTAAATGTGGCAAAGCCACGGAGGATTTGTGCAAAAGGTGTGGCTATGCACAAAGGTTTGTGTGAATTTTGATTGCCACAGCAAAGATAATTGAATGTTAATTTTTGTTGCTTGAGAATTGCAGTTTCAGGTGTTATAATTCGCTCGAAAGTGAGGGAAACCTTATGTTATCCGAAAAAATTAAAACCCTCAGAGCAGAAAAAGGTCTGTCTCAAGAGGAGTTGGCAATAAAATTAAACGTAGTTCGCCAAACTGTTTCGAAATGGGAGCAAGGCTTATCGTCGCCCGATGCCGAACAGTTGGTGCGCCTTGCCGAGGCGCTTGAAACCTCGGTAGGTGTGCTTGTTGGTGAAAGCGTGGAAGAAACCTGTGAAAAACCAACCGAAGCCGAAGAAAAGCCTAATCGCAGTCGCAAGGTTTGGAGCATTATTTTAATATGTTTAGGCTCGCCTATTTGGATTTCGTTGGCTGCCGCCGTTTTTGCGGTTGCGGTTTCGATTTATGCTACCTTGTGGGCTTGCATCGGTTCACTTTGGAGTTGCTTTGCTGCAATTGCTGTGAGTGCTGTAGCCATGGTGATTTATGGCGGAACATTTTTGACAATCAGAGTTCCATTGGCGCTTGTCTTTTTGGCTGCCGCTTTTGTGTTGGCAGGACTTTCGATTTTTGCCTTTTTCGGTTGCAAATGGGCAACAAATGGCGCAGTGAAACTTACAAAGCTTATAGCTCTTGGGCTTAAAAGACTTTTCACCAAAAAGGAGGCCTCAAAATGACCAAGACTAAAATTTGGCTTATTGTCGCCGCTTGCTTGGTGGTTGCGGGATCCATTCTTTTTGCAGGAGTGATGACGGTGTTTAATTGGGATTTTGCAAGGCTTTTTGGTGGCACGGGTGTGTATACAAACGAGCACGAGGTGAATGAAGAGTTTGGTAATATATCAATCGATACCGATACTGCTAATATAAAATTTATATCGACCGATGAAAATCGTTGCAAGGTTGAGTGCCACGAGTTTGAAAACGTGACACACACCGTTGAAAATGATGACGGAACGCTTAAAATTAGTGTTCTTGACACAAGAAAATGGTATCAAAAAATGATTTCGTGGGGTACTCCCAAGATAACGGTTTATCTTCCCTCGGGGGTTTATGGAGAACTCACCGTCACCGAAAGCACGGGCAACATTGAAATTCCAAGTGATTTTAGCTTCCAAAGTATAAACATCACCACTTCGACGGGTGCCGTTGAAATTTTTGCTTCGGCAACCGATTTTGTCACCGTGAAAACAAGCACGGGAAATATTTTGATGGATGGTGTGTCGGCAAGCAATATGCATTTGACGGTTTCAACCGGCAAAATCACGGCACAAAACCTCGATTTGTCGGGAGAACTTAAGGTTGAAGTGTCAACCGGCAAAACCGAGCTTAACAATGTCAAATGTAACGTTCTAAATAGTGAGGGTGACACGGGAAATATCACCCTTAGCGGTGTTATTGTTGCTGATAAAATGACGATTGAACGTAGTACGGGTGATGTTAAATTCGACGGCTCGGACGCAGGCGAAATTTATATCAAAACCAATACGGGCGACGTTGAAGGCAGCCTTTTGTCCGAAAAGGTGTTTATCGTAAAAACCGATACAGGTAGCGTTAAAGTACCCGAATCCGTAACGGGTGGTAAATGCAAAATCGAAACCGATACAGGTGACGTTAAAATAACTGTGGAATAAAAAGTAAAAAACCGCACAACTCATTATCGAGTTGTGCGGTTTTTTGTGTTTTAAAATTATCAGCACTTTGCAAGAGCTTGTTCAATATCAGCAATGATATCGTCAACGTGCTCGATACCAACCGACATTCTGATAAGGTCGGGGGTTACACCACACTCAACAAGCTGCTCGTCGGTGAGCTGACGGTGGGTGGTTGATGCGGGATGCAAAATGCAGGTTCTTGCATCGGCAACGTGAATAACGGGTGCGGCAAGCTTAACGCTTTCCATAAATTTTCCTGCGGCTTCTCTGCCACCCTTAATGCCGAACGAAATAACACCACAGGTGCCGTTGGGCATATATTTTTGGGCAAGCTTGTGATACTTGTTGTTAGCAAGTCCGGGGAAGTTTACCCAGGCAATCTTGGGGTTGGAAAGCAAATATTCTGCAACAGTCTGAGCGTTGGAGCAATGAGCCGCCATACGAAGATGAAGTGTTTCAATACCAACGTTCAAAAGGAATGCGTTCATAGGTGACATCATCATACCGATATCACGCATCATTTGTGCTCTTGCTTTGGCAATAAATGCTGCTTTGCCAAATTTTTCGGGGTAAACAAGACCGTGATAAGACTCGTCAGGTGCACAGAAATCTGCATGACGTGAAGATTTGGTCCAATCAAAGTTGCCCGAATCAACAACACAGCCACCCAAGGCCATAGCGTGACCGTCTAAGTATTTTGAGGTGGAATGGATAACGATATCTGCACCCCATTCAAACGGACGGCAGTTAACGGGTGAGGGGAAGGTGTTGTCAACGTAAAGAGGAAGGCTGTTTTTGTGAGCAACCTTAGCCCATCTTTCAATATCAAGGATGTTAAGCGCGGGGTTGGCAACCGTTTCACCAAAAATAAGCTTGGTTTCGGGACGAATTACGGCTTCGATTTCCTCATCAGTTGCATCGGGCGAAATAAAGGTGGTATCAATACCCATTTTGCGAAGTGTGATGTTAAGAAGATTGAACGAGCCACCGTAAACTGCGCTTGAAGAAACAATGTGGTCGCCGGCTTTACAAATGGTTAAAATAGATGCAGTTGTTGCGCCTTGACCCGAAGAGCAAAGCATTGCGCCAACGCCGCCTTCCATTGCGGCTATCTTCTTTTCAACCGCCTCACAGGTGGGGTTGCTAAGTCTTGTATAGAAGTGGCCAGAAGCGTTAAAGTCGAACAAATCGCCCAAAGTTTTGGCATCTTCATACTTAAATGTGGTGCTTTGATGAATGGGCAAAACTCTTGCTTCGCCACTTTTGGGGTCATAACCCTCTTGCACGCATTTGGTGTTTATATGACTCATAAAAACAGTCCTTTCGAATTCTATTTCATAAATAATTTTTTAAGCGCTTTTCTTTCGCTGCCTTTTTTAACAATGGCGGTAATGCGGTCGTTAGGACCGATAACCGTGCCACCTCGTGGAATTTCCAATTTTCCATCGGATACAACGGCTATTATAACACAGTTTTGAGGTATTTCAAGAGCAGATAGCGGTAATTTTTCTGTGTTAAAATCTTTTGAAGCGGTAAGCTCAATGATGTTGGCTTCACCTTGATTAAGTGTTGCCAAAAGCTTAACGTCAACATCTATCTCCGAATCAATGAGGTCGGTAATTATTTGAGTTGAGCTAACGGCAATATCGGTACCGAGCATTTTCATCGCGGTAACGTTTTTAGGGTCATTAGCCCTTGTTATAACGCGTTCGACCTGGAATTTGCGCTTGGCAATCTGTGCCGTTACAATATTATCCTGGTCGTTGCCCGTAACAGCAACCAAAGCATCGGCATTAACGGTACCCGCTGCAAGCAAGGCTTCAACCGTAGTGCCGTCGTCACAAATAACGGGAATATCCAATTTATCGGCAATAAGACGGCAGGTAACCTCGTCCTTTTCAATAAGGCTTATTTCGTTTCCATCCTCCAAAAGAGTTTTGGCAACATAAAAGCCAACCTTACCGCCACCAACAACTACAACTTTCATTACAAAACTCCTCTATCAGTCGGCAAGCGATGAAAAAACAACGCTTTCGCCTTCGGTGATAATTCTCGCACGGTCGTCTGCCAAAGCAAGATCGCCGCGGTCGTCAACAATGGCATAAACAATTTCACCCTGGAATAAGGGCAGGTCGCAAACGCGCTTACCAACAAATGAAGGGTCTTTTCTTGTGATAAAACGAGCTTTTCGGTTGCCAAAGCTGACAAGATTATCGTAAGCTTCACCCGTTACAAGATGATAGATTCCAACACCTTCAACGTTGGTGGGGCAAACGGTTTTAAGCCCGGTGTCCTGAAAAACCTTTTCTCTCACGGGGTCGGCAATTCGGGTAATAACGTTTGGCACCGAAAACATTTCTTTTGCCAACTGAGCAGCAACAATGTTGAGATTATCGTCGTCCGATACGGCAACAAAAGCATCGCACTCGGTAATACCTGCGTTTTGAAGCACCTCAACGTCCATAGCGGCGCCAGTTACGGTAACGCCCTTAAAAAAAGAGGGCAGGTCACAAAAAAGCTTTTCATCGCGGTCAATAATTGCAACCTCGAAGCCGTTTTTACAAAGCTCGGACGCAAGTGAAATGCCAACCGCGGTACAACCAACAACAATAACATTCATAATCTCTGCCTCCTTTGTGCTATTATTTTACCACCGATGTGGTGCATTTGCAACAAAATAATAACTATTTTCGGTATTCGGTGGGCGTTTTACCCGTGAACTTTTTAAAAATTCTGCAAAAATAAGAGCAATCTCGAAACCCAACCGCCGAAGAGATGTCGTTTATGCTGACCGATGAGTAAATGAGCATTTCGGTTGCTCGGTCAATTCTTATCTGCAGCTGGTATTTGTAAGGTGAAATTCCCGTGTGTGCCTTAAACGCGTGCAAAAATCGGTCGCGACTGACGTAACACATTTTGGCATAGCGTGTAAGGTCAATCGGCTCGTGAAAGTGCATATTCATATAGGCAAGCACCTTTTCCAAACCGTCGTTAACCTTTGAAACACCCGTGTTTCGCGAAGGTGTGGCGTTTTTCATTATAAGCGAGAGCAAAACCTGCATATAGCCGTCGCAAATGGTTTGAAAATACGCTTCTTTTCGGTGGTAAGCGGCGGTCATTCTTTTGAAAACGCGTTCAAAATCCTTGGTGTCGGCAATTTTAACCGGCACAACACCCGTTTGCTTTATGGGGTCGAGTATTTCGCAAAATTTTCCCGTACAATGCGCCCACAAAAGCTTTGCCTCGTCTTTTCTTTTAAAATAATAGTGCTGTCGCACGTTTGGAAAATACAAAAGCACTGTGCCGGCTTCCACAGTTACTATTTCTCCGTTTTCTTCATAATAACCCTTACCTTCGGCAATGTACTGAATTCCATAGTCGATTCGTCCGTTTTCACGAAGCGTTCCCGCGTCTGTTTCGTCCAATATATTTTCACCGCAGCTGTTAAGAGTAAAATAGGTATCGCTTTGGCGTTCAGACGTGTAAAAAACGGGTTTTTCCATAGGTTTCCCTCCTTAACACAGTTGTTTTCAACTGCTCACAATAGCATTTTAATCCTTTTTTGCAAAATAGTCAATAGCAATATTGTCCTATTTTTTAGCAACATATAACCTTTACTTAAAACGCGTTGCATTTTATAATGATAATAGGTAAAATTGTTAGGTGGTGCTTCGTATGTCGGAATATCCAATCAAAACGGTTGTGTTAAGTTCACTTCACCGTGTTTTCCCTGAAATTGACCCGAGTGAGAGCGAAAAAACAGTCTTTTCGTGCGTGAAAAATGAACCGTTGTCTTTCCAGGTTGCTTTTAAGTTGTTGGAAGGCACATCATTGCCGTTCAATTTAAAAATTGAAACCGATTTACCCATATCGCTTTACAGCGAAGGTGCGGTACCTGCTTTACAAACATCCGAACCCAAATTGAACGACCAATTTCGTGCAGGTATATTTTATGATATGCTGTTGCCTAAAACTGTAAATCCGAAGTATAACGTTGGCGCAAATCCTTGGATTAAGATGCATTTCGATGGCGACAGAACTCAGCTTTACGCTATGAGAGATAGCTGGAATGCCGTTTGGCTGACCATCAACGAAAACGAAAAAACGATTTCACCCGGCGAGCATAAAATAAAATTGCAGTTGATTTCCAGAGCATGGGATAAAGTTGATGGCGAATGTGAGCTAACGGTTAACGTTATCGACGCTAAACTGCCGAAGCAAAAACTCATCTACACCAACTGGTTCCATTGCGATTCGCTTTGCGATACTTATGGAGTCGAGATGTTCTCGGAGCGTTTTTGGGAAATCTTCCGTAATTTCTTAAAGACTGCCGTTAAAAACGGTATGAATATGGTATTAACCCCGTGTTTTACACCTGCACTTGATACGTCGATAGGTGGCGAGCGTATGACAGTTCAGTTGGTATCGGTCGAGGTTGTGAACGGGCAGTATAAATTCGATTTCACACTTTTAAAGAGATTTATTGAAGAAGCCAAAAAATGCGGAATCAAATATTTTGAGCATTCGCATTTCTTTACCCAGTGGGGTGCAATGCACGCTCCCAAGGTAATGGCAACTGTTGATGGAAAATACAAACGTATTTTCGGTTGGGACACCAAAGCATCGGGCAAGAAATATGCCGGATTTTTGCGAGCCTATATCCCCGAGTTGCTGAAATTCTTGAAATCGCAGAACATTGATAAAAAATTCCTTTTCCACGTGTCGGACGAGCCGTTCCCCCACATGAAGGAGGACTATATAAAGGCCACCAATATTGTTAAAGAATTTTTGGACGGCTATATGCGAGGCGATGCTTTGTCACACTATGAATTCTATGAAGAAGGCATTGTGCAAACACCTATCGTTGCCACCGATTTCATTCACGAGTTTAAAGGTAAATGCAAAAATTATTGGGCATATTATACAGGCGCTCAATGTACCGGCGGACAGAGCAACCGAAAGCTTAATTGTTCACCCTGGCGCAACCGAATGTTGGGACTGAGTCTTTATGCTTATGACGTAAAGGGCTTTTTGCAATGGGGATACAACTATTATTACGATATGCTGACCCGTGGCATTGTCGATCCCAAGACAAACACTTGTGGCTATTGCGGCGCCAACTCCGGAACAGGCTTTATGGTTTATCCCGCAATCAACGGTGAATGTATCCAGTCTATTCGTCAAAAGGTTTTCTATGACGGACTTAATGACATTCGCGCTTTGAAATTGCTCGAAAGTAAAATCGGCCGCGAGGCAACCTTGGAATTTATGAAAGAGCATTACGGTGAGGTTGATTTTAAAACCGATGCCGTATCAGAAGAAAAGTTTATAAGCTTCAGAGAGGCTTTGAACGATAAAATAAAAAATAATTTATGAAAGGTGATAAGAAATGAAAACAGCAGCTTACAATCTTATTCCCCCCGAGAAACTGCACGAAAACACTACTATTAAACTTCAGGTTTGTGAAGCCGAGGTTGATATGTACTGGCGCGTTGCAATCGACGTACTCGAGGTAATCGAGGCAAACAACAAAAAAGGTGAGCCCACCGTTATGGTAGTACCTTATGGTCCTATCGGCCCCTACGCTAGACTTGTTCATCTTGTAAACAAGTATCGCATCTCGCTCAAGAACTGCGTATTCATCAACATGGACGAATATTTGGAAGACGAGAACACCTATATCGATAGCAGCGATCCTCTTTCTTTCCGTGGCGGTATGGATAGAATTTTCTATTCAAGAATCGACGATGAATTGAACCTTTTGCCCGAAAACCGTATCTTCCCCGACCCCAAGAATCCCGGTCGCGTTATGGAGATTATCGAGAAATACGGCAAGCTTGATATGGTATTTGGTGGTATTGGTATCAACGGACACTATGCTTTCAACGAGCCACCCGAACCCGGCGAGGCTTGCACCAACGAGGAATTCCTCAACCGTCCTACTCGCGTTCTTAAAATTGCTCGTGAGACCAAGACTATCAACGCATTCATGAACTGTGGCGCTGATTTGGAGGCTATCCCCGAGTACTGCATCACCGTTGGTATGAAAGAAATTTACCAGGCTAAGAAGATTATTATGTGTATGCCTCGTGACTGGAACGCAGGCGCATTGCGTAAGGTTTTGCACGGCGACATCACCTGCAAGGTTCCTTGCTCACTCTTCCGTAACCATCCCGATGCAACTCTTTATGCTGCAGCAGTTGCAACTGCTTGCCCCATCCCCGAGATAAGAGTTTACAACAAGTAATATGAAAAGCTTGATTATAAAAAACGTCCGTGCCGTTTTGCCCGACCGAGAAACAGAACTTTGCGATGTTTTGGTGAAAGACGGCAAAATCGCCGAAATCGGTTGCAAAAATGCACCCGAAGATGCGGTGGTTTTGGAGGGTGAGGGCGGTTTGCTCACACCTGGATTTATTGACGTTCACGTTCACGGTGGTGGCGGTGCCGATTTTATGGATGCCACCCGTGAAGATTTTGAAGTTGCGTTGAAGGCACATTTGAAATTTGGCACAACCTGCCTTGTTCCTACAGCAATGACAGCTTCGGAGGAAGACCTTGTGGCGTTTGTTGAGGCTTTTCTTGAATATAAGAAAAACCCCGCCGAAAAAGCTGCAAAAGCCCCCGGTTTACATCTTGAGGGACCCTATTTTTCGGGTGCAACAGGTAAATCCAAGGGTGCACAGCCCGGCAACCTTTTAAGGAACCCCGATGAAGCCGAAATGAAAAGGATAATTGCTGCTGCAAAAGGCGCTATTTTGCGTTGGGATGCAGCACCGGAACTCGAAGGCAGCGATATGTTTGCCCGTGTGTGCATTGAAAACGGCATTATGCCCGCCATTGCTCACACCTCGTCAACAAGCGAGCAGGCTTTGGATGGAATTGCCAACGGCTTTGCCCACGTTACCCATTTTTATAACGCTTGCACAGCCCATCGTAAAGAAGGTCAAAAGGTGCTTGCGGGTGCAGTCGAGGCGACCTATCTTAGTGATAACGTTTCGGTTGAGCTTATCGGTGACGGTTGCCACATTCCCCGCGATACTTTAAGGCTTGCACTTAAAATCAAGGGCGCTGACAAGGTTTGCATCATAACCGATGCCACACGAATTTCTTGCACCGACCTTAAAAAAGGTATGCTCGGAAGCCTTAAAAACGGCACCGAGGTTATTGTTGATGACGGTGTTGCAAAGTTGCTTGATATGTCTTCCTTTGCGGGAAGCATAGCAACTGCCGACCGTTGCTTCAGAGTGCTTGTGAAAGATTATGGCATTGACAAGGTTACCGCCTGCAAGATGATGGCAGAAACTCCTGCTAAAATTTTGGGACTCGGCGATACTTTGGGCAGCATTGAAAACGGCAAAGCAGCCGACTTGGTGCTGTTTGATGAAAATCTTAATATTAAAAACGTTGTTTTAGACGGCGTTGTATGTTAATTAAAAAAAGTCGGTTGGATCAGTCCAACCGACTTTTGTTTTGCTTGTGGAAAGGTATAATAACAATTAAATTTAAAGGTCTGCTTCGATTTTCAAAAGTCGGTTGTATTTTGCCGTTCTGTCAGTTCGGCAGGGTGCACCCGACTTTATAAATTCTGCACCAACTGCCACCGCAAGGTCGGCAATAAAGGTGTCCTCGGTTTCGCCCGAACGATGCGAAATAATGGGAGTATATCCGTTAGCTTTGGCAAGGTTTATAACATCCAAAGTTTCACTTAGTGTTCCGATTTGGTTGAGCTTTATTAAAATCGAGTTGGCAATTTTTTTATCAATACCGTCTTGCAATCTTGCTTTGTTGGTCACAAAAAGGACATCACCGACAAGCATCGCTTTATCGCCCAAACGAGATGTGAGCGTAGCCCAACCGTCGTAGTCTTCTTCGGCAAGCGGGTCCTCAACCGAGATTATGGGGTAATCGTTAATCAAAGAGGCAATTCTCTCGGACAACAGCTCGGCAGAAAGGGTTAGCTTGGATTTCGGCAAGTAATATTGACCGTCTTTGTACCATTCGCTTGAAGCAACGTCCAAAGCAAGACCGATTTTATCGGTTGACAATCCTACCAAATCAACGGCTTTGAGGATATATTCTAAGGCTTCACGGTCGTCTTTAAGGTCGGGCGCAAAGCCACCCTCGTCACCAACCGCAGTCGATTTACCGTCTTTTTTGAGAATAGACTTCAAAGCGTGGTAAACTTCGGTGCCGGCACGAAGATTATCCGAAAATGAGCCAAGGTTGGGGACTATCATAAACTCTTGAATATCAAGGGTATTGTCGGCGTGAGCGCCACCGTTTAAAATGTTCATCATCGGTCTTGGCAACGAGTGGGTAGCAATACCGCCCAAATACCTGTAAAGCGGTATTTTGTTTTGCCTTGCAGCAGCACGTGCCACTGCCAATGACACGGCAAGAATGGCATTTGCACCTAATTTTTGTTTGTTTTCGGTGCCGTCAAGCATTTTCATTTCGTTGTCAATAACCGATTGGTCAAGGGTGTAAAGAGAGCAAATGTGAGGAGCAATAATGTTGTTAATGTTGTTAACCGCGGTCAAAACGCCCTTACCACCAAAACGGTCGCCACCATCTCTTAATTCGTGTGCTTCAAACTTGCCCGTTGAAGCGCCGGAAGGGGCAAAAGCCATTGCTTTTACTCCGCTTGTAAGAGTAACCTCAGCTGCAACGGTTGGATTGCCTCTTGAATCAAGCACTTCAAAGCCTTTTATACTGCTAATCATTGTTTTAGCTTCCTTTCTGTCTTTAAAATAGCCTATCTTGTGGATATTATAACCATTTTTATCAAAATGTATGTAAATTGTTCGTAAATTTTAATATTTTCCTTTGACATTTCACTCGAAAAGTTTTATTATATAAATAGTTATATTCTGTTATTATGGAGGAATTATGAGCAGATATATCATTGCAGGATTAAAGGTCGAAATGAACGCACGTTACGATATGTTAAAATCACGTGCCGAAAAATATCTTGCCGATTTTAGCGGCAAGCCCGATATCTTGATAGAAATGCCCGATGAAAAGTTCGAGCTTATGCGAAGAACATCGCCCAATCTCGACGACGCGCAAAGGGAGTATATCTATACCTCGGCTGTGTTTTATAACAACCTTATTGATTTTGATGGCTTTTTGCTTCATTCTTCTGCCATAAGCTACGACGGTAAGGCTTATCTTTTCTCGGCCGATTGCGGAACAGGTAAATCTACTCATACAAGACTGTGGTGCGAATATTTGGGTGATGCCGTTAAAAAAATTAACGATGACAAACCGGCAATAAGGTTTATAGACGGAGTTTTTTGTGCAATAGGCACTCCGTGGAGCGGCAAAACTGACGAAAATGAAAACGTCACAGTGCCGGTAGGTGGCGTAGTATTGCTTCAACGCGGTAAGGTTAACAAAATCGAGCCTGCTGACAAAGTGAAGGCGGTAATGAGCCTTTTAAGGCAAACATTTTTCCCGCCAAAACGAGAAAATACCGACAAAATGACAAGCCTTATGGATAAATTTATCCGTGCAATTCCTGTTTGGCGGTTGGAATGTGATATGAGTGAAGATGCTGTTAAAACTTCATTTGAGGCTTTGACAGGTCAAAGATATGAGGGAAAGAAATAATGACCGATTTTAATGATGAGAGACAAAATTTCGAAAGCGAAGAACGCTTTTCGGATGTTATAGTTGGCAGAAACCCCGTTACCGAGGCTTTGCGTTCGGGACGTGAAATAGATAAGCTTTTGGTGGCTCACGGTGCTGCCGAAGGTTCGGTTAAGGCTATCATTGCAAAATGTCGCGACCGTGGAATTTTAGTTAAAGAGGTTTCGCCGCAAAAGCTTGATTTTATGAGCGGCGGTGCTTCGCACCAAGGTGTTGCTTTAATAGTTGCTGCGCATAAATACTGCTCGGTTGATGATATTTTGCAGTATGCAGAGGAAAAGGGCGAATCGCCGTTTGTTATAATTTGTGACGGAATTGAAGACCCGCACAATTTGGGCGCGATTATCCGTACAGCCGAGGCTTGCGGAGTGCATGGAATTATAATTCCTCAAAGAAGAAGTGCTTCGCTCAATGCAGTTGTTGCAAAATCTGCGGCAGGTGCTTTGGAGTATATGAAGGTTGCAAGAGTGACAAATTTGAGTTCCGAAATCGACAGACTTAAAGAAAAGGGTATGTGGATTTATGCCGCCGATATGGATGGTGACAGCTGGTGCTCAACCGATATGAAAGGCTCTTGCGGGTTGGTTATCGGCTCCGAGGGTAGGGGAGTCAGCCGCCTTGTAAAGGATAAATGCGATAAAATAGTATCGTTGCCGATGCTTGGAAACATAAATTCTCTTAACGCTTCGGTTGCCGCCGGCATACTTATGTATGAAATAGTGCGTCAACGCGGTGGAATTAAGAGTATAAACTAACGGAAAGGGATGAATGGGCGTGGGTTTATTTGGAAAATCGAAGAAACAGTTCGAAGATTTACATAATGACTTGTTGTTTAATGACGATGACGATTATATATCACCTTTAAGACGTACAGAGCACCGTACAACGGCTCCGCATGCCTTGACGGTTGATGAGGTTATTGGCACCGAGACCATTCCAATGAAACATGGTGAAAGACCTCAATCGGGTTCGGTTTATGAAAGTATGAAGGAGCATCAGAAAAAGGCCGAAACCGGCTTTGATGACAACTATGTGCCTTCCTGGGCAGCTTCAAAGGCTGATAGTATCAACATTTCGACTTTCGCCGAGCCTTCGAAGATTGAAATGACCGAAGAAGAAACCGAAAAGGCCGCAAAGCGTGCCGAGGAGATTCTTAAAAATACCAATGTGCGCACCGAAACAGTTGATCCTATTATTCCCATCGATACAGGAACAAGGGTTGATCTTTCGGCTTCCGAACCTGCACAAAGCGATGCTGCGGCAGCGTTCCTTTTGCGTTGCAAACAGGCTGTAAACGGCACCTTGGCAGAGGAGGAATCAAAGCCAGAGGTTATTGCTATGGAGCCTTCTGCAGAATCGACCGATGAGCCTTTAGAGAAGGAAGAAAAGGTTGAACCCGAGACAGAAGAGGTTAAAACTTTTGAACCCGAGGTTGCTTTCGAATCGACCTCAAACATAGATGAAGATATTAAAACTGCCGATAAAGAGGAAAATCACGAGGTTAAGGTTGAGGTTGAGGTTATCCCCTCGAACGCACCGGCAGAAATTATGCACACTGTGGCAGCACCTGCAACCGATGCCACGGTTATAATGTCCCCCGTGGTACCGGATGCAACCGTCATAATGCCTCCTGTTGCCGCTTCCGAAGTTAAGGTTTACGGCCGTGTTGTTGGTGGAAAGGCTATTGAGCAGACTCCTGATGGCACCATTGAGCTTTCTGAACTTATCAAGGCTCAAAAGGAAGAAGAGGCAAGAAAAAAAGCCGAGGCTATGGATTCCACCCGTATGTTTGACGGGCTTGATGATATAATCTCCCAAAAAGCCGATGATTCGTTCGATGTATCGCGCAACATTTATGATGGCGATTACGAAGAAAATGACGAGGATGAAGAAGAGATTCCTTATTACGAAGCAGAGGACGACTCTTTAACCTTTGATGAGTATAACAATATTAACGATGCGGCAAGACTTCGCACTGCTTCTGCCGAGAGAATTGCTAAGGAAACAGTGAAAACGGCTATATCGTTTATCGCTTTTGGCTTGCTGTTGCTTTTGTCGTTACCCATTCTCGATCTTTTGCCCCCAACAGCAGGTGGTATTATTTCAATTGTACTTACTGCCATTTCGTTGGGCGTTAGTTTTGATGTATTTAAGGAATTTGAAAAAATTGCCGAAAAACCGAACTTTGATATCTGCGTTGCTACAGTAGGAGTGCTTGGAATAGTTCAAACTGCCGTCAGCGCCTTTGCTTACAACGGCGAATTACCCTTCCTTGCCGCAGCAGCAAGCTTTTTGATTGCTGTCAACCGTGCAGTTAAGCTTAAAAAAGAACAACGTCTTGCCAAAGGCTTACAGATAATTGCCACAACTGACCCCAAAAATGCCGTCAAGATTGCCGACCAAAGAGCGGCTAACGTTATGGCTTCGGGTGCGGTTGAAGGCGAGGTTGTGGGACTTTGCGCGGTCGAAACCGTCAATGTTCAGAATTTTGTTAAAAATTCAAGTTATAAGAGCCCGTTTGATTTAAGGGTTAAGACCTTGTTCTTTGTTGGTCTTGCCGCTTCTGCCGTTATGGGCTTGGTGGGTGGATTGCTCGTTTCTGCGGGTGCCGGTATAACTCTTGCGTTCGCTGTAATGCTTTGCATTTTTTCCGCATCGGCAGTGCTTAGCGCCGAAATGCCAATGAACCGAATTGCAAACCGCCTTTTTGAAAAAGGCGCAGCCATGGCAGGCTTTAAGGGTGCTTACGATATCAATTTGTCAAACGTTATTGCTGTTAATACTTCCGACCTTTTCCCCGAAGGCAGTGTAAAACTTTATAACATGAAAACACTTGGCGAAAACGAGATAGGCCAGACACTTACCGCAGCCGCAGCAGTCGCCATTGCTGCAAAAAGCCCGTTGGCAGGTATCTTCCGCGATATGGTTGGTGTATCAATGGAAGGTTTGCCCAAGGTTAATGGTGTGCAGTATGAGGACAAGATGGGAATTTCGGGCTGGATAGGTGATAACACCGTGCTTATCGGCAATCGAAATCTCATGCAAGGACACAGCGTTCCTGTTCCTCCGGCAACGGTTGACCAAAAGATTTTAAAAGCAGGCTATTTCCCCGTTTATATTGCTTGCAAGGGTGTTCCTTGTCTTTTGTTTGTTGTTAAATACGAGGCCGATCCCAATGTTGCTTACGAACTCAAAAAGATTTGCGACACAGGTATGACCGTGCTTGTTAATCCTCAGGATCCCAACGCTTCTGATGCCATGATTTGTGATTATTTCGGCATCCCCGACGACGCGCTTAAATCTATGAATCACAACGGACGTGTATTTTATGACCGCCAGATAAGACCTTGCGAAAATCTTTCGGCACCTGCTGTTTACGGCAAGGATGTTACAGGTTACTTATCGGCTGTCACTTCGGGTATAATTCTCAACTCAATAATTGCCGTTCTCACCACCGTGTTTATAATTTCGGCAGCTCTGGGTACGGTGCTACTGCTGTATTTGGCAATCATGGGCAAACTTTCAGCAGTTACTGCCTTTGCCATTACCGCATATCAGTTGATATTTATGATAATTTCGGCCATTGCCGCGAAAGTGAAGGATAAATAATGGGTACTGTTTTTAAAAGGTATAACCGATCAACCGACCCCAAAGCTCCACCGAAAGATGATGCAACAACTAAATTTGCAAGAAATATGATAATCGTGGCGGTTATGTCCACCTTTTTGGACCTTTATATTGCCATAGGTGTTGTGGCGCTTACCGCCATTACGTTTTGCATTCTGCCGGGGATTAGAGAAAAAATATTAATCCATAAAGGCACCATTTATTTCGGCCTTTTCACTTTGCTCACCACCGGTGTTGCAATATATCATAAGAACTACCTCGGCGCATTGATTGGCGTGCTTGTAGCATTTATGGTAATAATCTATTTTGTTGCAAGGTCGCTTGCCAACGCTGAGTTTTTCGACCGCATGCTTGATTGTCTTTGCATAGGCGGATGTTTATCGACGGTTGTTTGCATTATTCAAAAAATCGTCAACCGCAATGTTCCCGGTTATCGTTGCCAGTGCTTTTCGGTCAACGCAAACTGTTTTGGCGTTGCGATAGTATATATTATCTTAATCTGTGCATATAAAGCCATTGTGGTCAAAAAAAATGTCTACATATATTATATCGCCGCTGTTTTAAATGCTGTTAGCCTTTACCTTTGCGGCAGTATGATGATGTGGGTGATTGTGTTTATCGGCATTGTTATTCTGCTTGTTTTGAACCATAAGTATAAGCTGCTTTTAATATTCTTGGGTGTTGTTACTTTTGGTGTTTTGGCCATTGTTTTGGCTCCGCAAATTTTACCAAGACTTGGTGAGCTTACTGCAACTACCGAAAACCGAGTTTCAATTTGGACCTTTGCCATTGAGCAAATAAAGGAAGCGCCTATTTTCGGTCGTGGCTATGCTTCTTATAATTTCCTTTATAACCAAATGGTAGGAGAAAGACCCGAACTTTATCGCGCAATGTTGTCACACAACTTGTTTATTGATGGACTTCTTTCTTACGGAGTTGTGGGTATGTTGTTGCTCGGAGGATTTTTCCTAAGCCTTATAAAATCGGTGCTTGATTGCCGAGAAGGACTTAAAAAGCGTAATCAAAGTTATGTTATCGTAACATTTGCTTGTGCATTGGCCATTTCGGTTGCGCTTCACGGACTTATGGATACTGCAATGATATGGATTCAGCCCGGCTTGATAATAATGCTTATCGCTTCGGGTGTAGGCGTTGCCGAAAACGAATTAAAACAATAAAAAAATCACAGCTTTGAATTTCAAAGCAGGGATTTTTGTGTTTAATATCAGGTTTTTCCGTTAAGGGCACGTTCAAGCCAAATAGCGCCGATGTCGATAGCGTTGTAAAGGCCGTTCTTTTCGGTCGATTTAACAACCTTATCCTTAGCGTTTGCGTCAGGGTCCGAAAGAATGAGCTGTACCGAAACCTTGTCGGCAATTTTAGCGCCACCCATATCCTTTGTGGTGAGAATTTTAAGCATAATAATATGCTTCTCTGCGGTGTCGCCGTAATAAAGGGTGTCGCCCTTTCTTACCAAGGGTTTATTTTTATAGGTTAAAAATTCTGCCATATATATCACTCCATTTTCATGCGTTAGTTTCAAGTTTTTCGTATTATACCATATTTTTGGCTTTATGTAAAGCATAAATTCAGTTTGTTTTTCGGCAAAAGCATTTAATATCATTGACTTTGACACTTAATCGTATTAAAATCAACAGGTAAATAAAATAAATTTCAAAGGGTATTTTGTTATGAATAACGAACTTACAAGTCTTGATATTAAGAAAATGAAAGAGGAGCTTGACCACCGCAAACTGGTGCTTATGCCTGAACAGATTGCCGAGGTTCAGTTGACTCGTTCTTATGGTGACCTTAGCGAAAATTTTGAATATAAAGCCGCCAAGCAAGCGCTCAATCGCAACAAAGGTCGTATAAGATATCTTGAAAAAATGATTAAAACCGCCACTGTTATTGAGGATAGCTCTGCCGAGGATGAAATAGGGCTTTATGACCTTGTTGAGCTTTTGTTTGTTGAAGAGGGTGACGTCGATACGGTGCAGATCGTCACAACCGTGCGCACAAATCCGCTTGAAGGCAGAATAAGTAAAGAATCGCCTTTGGGCTCGGCATTGCTCGGCAAAAAGGTGGGAGATACCGTTAAGGTTGATTCCGACGGTGACCGCTATACCGTAACCGTAAAAAGCATCAAAAAAGGTGAGGACGACGGCTCGGCACCTCTTTTATCATATTGATTTAAAACAGCCTTGGGAATTTTGTTCCCAAGGTCGTTTTTGTTTTGACCCTGGGTGTTTAACCCACAAAATATATTTAAAACTAAAAATTTACCTCTTTAATTTTTTGGTGCAATATGATAATATATAACACGAATGGGGGAATTTTCTTGCAAATGGTATTATTAACGGCTCTTGGTGTCGGTGGTGCAACCCTGATAGGTGCCGTTTTAGGATTTATTTTTAAAAATATCAGCCATAAGTTCAGCGATATTGTGCTGTCGTTTGCCGCAGGTGTTATGCTTGCCGCATCGGTCATCGGTCTTATTCTGCCTTCGGTTGACTATGCCGCCGAAAGGGCCATGCTTTGGGGCCTTAATGCAAACTGGGGTATTGCCATTACAATAATCGGTATGTTCTGTGGCGCATTGTGTATAAACGTAATCGATAAAATTGTTCCGCATCTTCACAATATTGCGGGAACTAATGAAGAAAAACACCCCGAAAAGCAAAGCCAGATGAATAAAACCCTGCTTTTCGTCATTGCAATCGGCATTCACAATCTGCCCGAAGGTCTTGCTGCAGGTGTTGGTTTTGGAACGGGCAACGTTTCCGAGGCTTTGGTTGTTGCAAGCGGTATCGCTTTGCAAAACGTTCCTGAAGGTATGGTTATAATTGCACCGATGATAGGTCTTGGAATGAGCAAGAAAAAAACACTACTCATCGCCGCTGCAACGGGAATGGTTGAGGTTGTCGGAACCTTGCTCGGCTACTTTGCCGTAACTTTGACAACTGCAATTTTGCCTTTTGCTTTGGCTTTTGCCGGTGGCACAATGCTTTACGTTATCAGTGATGAAATGTTGCTCGAAACCCACGCGCACGGAAGTGAACGAGCCGCAACCTATGCTTTGCTTGTTGGTTTTTGTTTAATGCTAATATTTGATACAGTTTTGGGATAAATATAAAAGGAAGTGTTTTCTATGATAAAATATGTCGGTGTAAATGACCACGAGATCGACCTTTTCGAAGGTCAATACATCGTTCCTAACGGAATGGCATATAATTCTTATGCGGTGATTGGTGACAAAATCGCAATTATGGACTCGGTTGATAAAAAGTTTGGCGACGAGTGGCTTTCCAATATTGATAAAGCGTTAGAGGGCAAAGCCCCCGATTACCTTGTCGTTCAACATATGGAGCCTGACCATTCGGCCAACGTGCATAATTTTGCCTTAAAATACCCTAAGGCAACCATCGTTGCAACCGATAAGGCTTTCAATATGATGAGTGCATTTTTCGGCACCGATTATGCCGATCGCAGGCTTGTTGTAAAAGAGGGAGATACTTTGGATCTTGGCGGTCACCAGCTTACCTTCGTTTTGGCACCCATGGTTCATTGGCCCGAGGTTATGATGACCTATGATTCTAACGAAAAAGCATTGTTTTCTGCCGATGCTTTCGGAAAATTCGGCGCTTTGGATGTCGATGAGGATTGGGCTTGCGAGGCAAGAAGATATTATATCGGCATTGTTGGAAAATACGGTGTTCAGGTTCAAAACGTGCTTAAAAAAGCTGCCGCTTTGGAAATCAACACCATCTATCCGCTTCACGGACCTGTTTTGAGCGAAAATCTGGGCTATTATCTTGACCTTTATAACACCTGGTCGAGCTATGGTGTTGAGAGCGAAGGTGTTGCTATTTGCTACACCTCGGTCTATGGCAACACAAAGGCTGCTGTCGAAGTTTTGGAAGGTGAGTTAAAGGCTTTGGGATGTCCTAAGGTTGTTGTCAACGATTTGGCACGCTCAGATATGGCAGAATGTGTTGAAGATGCCTTCCGTTACGGCAAAATAGTGCTTGCAACCACCACCTATAACGGCGATATTTTCCCCTTTATGCGCGAGTTTGTTCACGAGCTTGTCGAAAGAGGCTATCGCAACCGTTTTATAGGTATTATTGAAAACGGAACCTGGGCACCTCAAGCTGCTAAAATCATTAAAAAACACTTTGAAAACAGTAAAGAAATCACTTTTGCCGAAACAACCGTAACTGTTCGCTCGGCATTAAACGAGCAGTCAAAAGAGCAGATAAAGGCTTTGGCAAAAGAGCTCATTTAAAAATGTATTGACAAATTTTTAAATGTTTGATATAATCTACCCGATGAAGACCCGACTTTCCAGGAAAACTTGAAAGAGAGAGCATGTCACCGGCTGAAAGCGTGCTTAAAGTGAGTAGTAAGTTCGGCAACACTTCGTTTGACCACTTGGAATTGAATATTAAAAGAGGACGTCTTGTTTTGGGCGTCAAAACGGGTGGCACCGCGGGTTTATACTCGTCCCGGGAATCGTAAAGATTCTCGGGACGTTTTTGTTTATTCACAGTAATTTATGCAACACAATTGGAGGTAATAAAATGTATAGAACTCATCGTTGCAATGAAATAAGAAAGGAACACATCGGAGCTAATGTTCAGCTTGCCGGTTGGGTAGACGTTATTCGTGACCACGGCGGCGTACTTTTCGTAGATCTTCGTGACGAAACCGGTGTGACCCAGGTCGTTTTCCACGACGAAAACTTGCTTAAAGGAGTAGGTAAGGAGACCGTTTTGTCGGTTTCGGGTGTTGTCACCGAGCGTGACCCCGACACCGTAAACGCAAGAATTGAAACGGGTCTTGTTGAGCTTGTTGCCGATAAAGCTGAGATTTTGGGCACCTGTACTCGTGACTTGCCTTTTGAAATCGGCGCAACCGACACCAACGAAAACATTCGTTTAAAGCACCGTTTCTTGGATCTTAGAAACCCTGCACTTCATAATAACATTATTCTTCGTTCGAAGGTTATCGGACACATGAGAAAGCTCATGGAGGAAAGAGGATTCCTTGATATTCAAACTCCTATCCTCACCGCATCTTCACCCGAAGGTGCTCGTGACTTCCTCGTTCCCAGCCGTAAGCATCCCGGCAAGTTCTATGCGCTTCCCCAGGCACCTCAGCAGTTCAAACAGTTGCTTATGGTTTCGGGCTTTGATAAATATTACCAGATTGCACCCTGCTTCCGTGATGAGGACGCTCGTGCTGACCGTTCACCCGGTGAATTCTATCAGCTCGACTTTGAAATGGCTTTTTCAACCCAAGACGAGGTTTTGCAGATTTGTGAGGACGTTGTAAGCAACGTTTTCCGCACCTTCTCTGATAAACCTGTTACCGCTTCGCCGTTCAGACGCATTCCTTATGCTGAAAGTATGGCAAAATACGGTTCAGATAAGCCCGACCTTCGCAACCCGCTTATCATCTGCGATTTGACCGAGATGTTCACAAGGGTTGAGTTCAAGCCCTTTAAAAACAAGTTTGTTCGCGGTATCGTGGCTCCTTGTAAGGCTGAAAGATGGTTCTTCGATAAGTCTTTGGAGTTTGCAACCAAGCAGGCTAAAATGGCAGGTCTTGCTCATATCACCTTGCTTGAAGCCGACGGTTACAAGTTTAAAGATGACCCCATCACCAAGGTTATGACCGAGGAACAGAAGAAGGAAATCGCGCTTCTCACAGGACTTAAAGAAGGCGAGACCATCTTCTTCATTTGCGACACTTCTTCCAACACCGCCGATAAAAATGCAGGTGTTATCCGCACCTGGCTTGGTAACGAGCTTGGTCTTATTAATAAAGATTCGTTCGAGTTCTGCTTTGTTGTTGACTTCCCGATGTATGAGCTCGACGAAGCTACCGATAGCATTATATTCACTCACAACCCGTTCTCAATGCCTCAGGGTGGTCTTGAAGCTTTGCTCACAAAAGACCCAACCACAATCCTTGCATATCAGTACGACCTTGTATGTAACGGTATTGAGCTTGCATCCGGTGCTGTTAGAAACCACAGCCCCGAAATCATGAGAAAAGCTTTTGAAATAGCAGGCTATTCTGAGGATGAGGTTGAACGTAGATTCAGCGCACTTTATAATGCGTTCCAGTTTGGTGCACCGCCTCATGCAGGTATGGCACCCGGTGTTGACCGAATTGTTATGCTTCTTGCCGATACCGAAACCATTCGTGACGTTATTGCATTCCCGCTTGACGGAACTGCACAGGACCAGTTGCTTGGCGCTCCGAGTGAAGTTACCGAGCTTCAGCTCTTTGAAGCCAACGTTCAGGTTAGAGGTAAGCAAGGCGCTACCATCGGTGTTGAGGGTGGCGATGCAGACGCTTTTGCCGAAACCGTTAAGGCTGCAGCAGGTGTAACCTCGGGTGGCAAGGATAAACTTAAAGGACTTCAGCAGGTAAACGAACTTAAATTCACTGCCGAAGAAGAAACCGCTATGAAGGAAATCTTCAAAGCAATGAAAAACAAAGAAGATGAAATGGGCAAGGTTGATACCGAGGGTAAAGACGTTATGGTTCACGTTTTGCCTATGACCAATATTCTTCGTGACGATAAACGCGAGCAACCCTTTGCCCGTGAAGACCTGCTTAAAGGTGCGCCTCAAAGCACCGAAGACAGCTGGCAGGTTCCGAGACTTGTAAAGTGAGGTGTTAATGATGAGCTTTTATATAAACGAAATAAACAAAAACGGCAACTTGGCTGTTGACGACACCTTGCTCGTCAAGGACACCGCTGCTACTGCAGGCTCTAAAATGCTTGAAAACTTCAAGCCTCTTTTCTCGGCCGAGGTTGTAAACAAAGCCGAAAAATCAGGCTTTACCGTCAAAGGTAAAACAAACGTTGGCGAGTTTGGACTCGACGTAATTGGCGAAACCTCTTATTTTAAGGGCGAAACCGCTGCCGCTGCAAAAGCCGTTATGGCAGGTGACGTTGAGGTTGCATTAAACGTTGATTTAAACGGTGCACCCCGTCGTGCCGCCGCTGTTACGGGCGCTACCTTTGTAAAACCCACCTATGGCACCGTTTCGCGTTACGGCATTATTGCTTGCGCTTGCTCGGGTGAGCAGGTTGGCGTTACCGCAAAGTGCGCCGCCAAAGCAAGAGAGGTTTTGACAGCCGTTGCAGGTCACGACTCTAAAGACGGCACTTCTTTACCCACCGAAAAATATGATTATGAAGTAAATGCCGATGTAAAGGGTATGAAAATCGCCCTTGTAAAAGAACTTTATGCAGCCGCTAACGACGACGTTAAGGCAAAAATTGATGCTTATAAAAAAGCAATGGAAGAAAAAGGCGCATTAGTTGAAGAAATTTCGCTTGACGCTGTAAACGAGATTCAAACCGCTTGGACAATTTTGATGAGCGCTGAAACCACCAACAATTTGTCCCGTTTTGACGGTGTAAAATACGGTCATCGCACTGCAAGCTACAAAAACATTGATGATTTGTATGTTGGCAGCCGTACCGAAGCATTTGGTTTCTTAACCAAAGCCACCATTATCTATGGCTCCGACGTTTTGTCAAAAGGCAGATATGACGATTGCTATGATAAAGCACTCAAAATCCGTCGTGTTGCCGTTGAAACACTTAAAGATATTTTCGCAAAATTCGATGCTGTTTTAACCCCTGCTAGCAGTAGTTTTGATTTAAGCTACAAAACCGATGCTTTCTTGAAGGTGTTCGATGAAAGCAAGTTCACCTGCCTTGCATCCATAACAGGTATGCCTGCAGTTGTGACAAAGGGTGTTCAGCTTATTGGTGATCATTTTGCCGACGGCAAGCTTCTTAAAATTGCCGAAATTATGGAATAAGGAGGAAGTTTTACAATGAAATACGAATTAGTTATTGGTCTTGAGACCCACGTTGAACTTGCCACCGATTCCAAATTGTTCTGTTCTTGCGGTGGTCACGCTGCTGCCGATGAGCCTAACGATTGCGTTTGCCCTGCTTGCAGCGGTATGCCCGGTATGTTGCCCGTCACCAACAAGCACGCTATTGAACTGGCAGTAAAGGCAGGCTTTATGCTCAACTGCAAAATCAATCAATATACCACCTTTGATAAAAAGAGCTATTACTATCCCGACCTTCCTTCCGCTTATCAGATAACCCAGTGGTTCCATCCTATTTGCGTTGAGGGTTCGGTTGAGATTGGTGGCAGACAGATCGGCATTAAACAGATTCACGTTGAAGAAGACGCAGGTAAGCTTGTTCACGACGATGCAACCAACACTTCGCTCGTTGACTATAACCGTACCAGCGTTCCGCTTATTGAGATAGTTACCAAGCCCGACTTCCGTAGTTCGGATGAGGTTATTGCTTATCTTAAAAAGCTTAAATCTTCGTTGCAGTTCGCAGGTATTTCCGAGTGCGAAGAGGGTGCAATGCGTTGCGACGTTAACATTTCAGTTCGTCCCGAAGGTTCAACCGAGTTTGGCGTTCGTTCCGAAATCAAGAATATGAGCTCGTTTGCCGAAATCAAGGACGCTATCGAGTTTGAAAAGGTTCGTCACGTTGATGCAATCGAACGTCGCACCGAAATGCTTGTTCAGGAAACAAGACGTTGGGACGAAATCAAGCGTCGCACCTTCCCTATGCGTAACAAGGAAACCGCCGCTGATTACCGTTATTTCCCCGATCCCAACCTTATGCCCATCGTTATTGACGATGCTTGGCTTGAGAAAATCAGAGCAAGTATGCCCGCAACGGCAGAAGAAAAGGGTCAGAAGTATGTTGACATGGGCATCAACGAAAAGGATGCCGCAGTTCTCGCTTCCGATTTAACCCTTTGTGAGTTTTTTGATAAGGTTGTTGCATTTGGTTGCAACCCCAAAGCGGTTGCCGGTTGGATTTTGACCGAATGTATGAGCCGAATGAACTATTTGGGACTTGAAACCCTTTCTATCGAGCCTAAAAAGCTTGCTCGTATCATCGAGCTTGTTGAAAAGGCTGAAATCACCCGTGCTGCAGGTAAAAAGGTTCTTGCTGCTGTGTTTGAGTCTGATGTTGACGTTGACAAATATTGCGACGTGAACGGACTTAACGCCAAGGTTGACGAAAGCGTTGTGCTTGACACCGTTTGTCGCGTAATTGCCGAAAATCAGAAGGCGGTTGATGACTATAAGGGTGGCAAAACAAAGGCAATGCAAGGCTTGTTCGGTCTTATTATGAAGGAACTTAAGGGTGTTGGCGATCCTGCCGTTATCCGCAAGCTTCTTGAAGAAAAACTTAACAGTTTATAATTTTTAACATAAAAGGAGAATTATTATGAAAGACATTTTTAAGGCACCTTTTGTTGAAGACATGATGAGAGCAACCGCTAATATGTACCGTCTTGGTTGGGATGAACGTAACGGCGGTAACATCAGCTACATGCTCGAAACCGAGCAGGTTGCAGAGTACCTTGACCTCAATAATGTTATCCGTACCATTCCTTTAGGCTTTGATGCAACCGAGCTTATCGGCAAAATTTTCATCGTTACCGGTACCGGTAAATATTTCAAGAACGTTGAAATTGATCCCGAGACCAACCTCGGCATTGTTCGTATCGCAAAGGACGGCACCTCTGCAGAGCTTCTTTGGGGCTATAAAGATGGTGGCAAGTTCACAAGCGAGTTCCCTGCACACCTTATGAGCCACATGGCACGTCTTAAAAAGGATCCTATGAACCGCGTTGTTATGCACACCCATCCTACATACACTCTTGCTATGACTCACGTTCACGAGCTTGACGATAAGAAGTTCACCCACACCATTTGGGAGATGTGCACCGAGTGTATCGTTGTTTTCCCCGACGGTATCGGCGTTTTGCCCTGGATGGTTTGCGGCAATAACGAAATCGGTGTTGCAACCGCCAAGAAGATGGAAGAGTACCGCTTGGTTGTTTGGGGTCTCCACGGCATCTACGGTGCAGGTAAAGATATGGACGAAACCTTTGGTCTTATCGAAACTGTTGAAAAGGCAGCACAGCTTTACATGCTCACCGCTCATATGCCCCACGTTAACACCATTCTCGATACCGAGCTTCGCGACGTCATCGAGGCATTTGGTCTTCCTTACAGAAAAGATTTCCTTAATCTGTAATGGTTAAATATTCAAAATTTTTCAAAACCGCCGAGGCAAACTCGGCGGGTTTGTTTATATCCTCATTCGGTTGACAAGCAGAGCATTTTTAGGTATAATCACCTTGAATAAGTTGACCGTTGTGGCTGAATTTTGGAAACGGCGATGATTAAAACCGAATTTTGGCAGAAAAGTTGCAAAATTCCGATTAAATTTAACAAAAAGTCTTTATTATTTTGCAAAAATAGTGTACAATTATCGTGTAGAATTGTATTTTTATGAGGTGGATGAAAATGGCAAATAAATTCCGCATTACTGTCGGTGGAATCGACTATGTTATCGCGTCGGATGACGACGAGACCTATGTTCGCAGAATTGGTGATGAATTAAGCTCAAAGCTTGATTCTTTGGCTCGTAATAATCGTTATCTTTCAACAACAATGGTTGCGGTTATGGCGGCGCTTGAATATTGCGATAATGCCAAGAAAGCCAACGATAAATGCGAAGAGGTTAAAGCACAGCTTAAAAGCACCGCTGAAGAGTTGGCTTGCGCAAGACTTGAAATCGACGGTGCACGTCGCGAGATTGAAAGACTCAATCGCGAAAACCGTCAGTTAAGACTTGATAAAAGCGCATTATGAGTTTTGAAACAAAAAGCGTCGGGATGTCGGTCGGTTCGGCCGAGCCTTCCGGCGCCCTTTCCGTTTTTAAAAGGGGTAAAAATTTAGAGGTTTTGGCTCCGGCAGGTGGCTTTGATACGGTGATTGCCGCTGTCAGAAGCGGTGCCGATGCCGTTTATTTTGGTGCGCCATCTTTCAATGCAAGACGAAACGCAAAGAACTTCACACGCGAAGAAATGGCAGAAGCCATTTCGTTTTGCAAGGTTAGGGGAGTTAAAACCTATTTAACGCTTAATACTCTTGTTTCCGACCGAGAGATGGAGCAAGCTTTATTGGAGGCAAAATTTGCGTTCGATAGCGGAATAGACGCTGTTATCGTGCAGGATTTGGGACTTGCAAGGCTTCTAAAAGAGCAAATCCCAAGTCTACCGCTTCACGCTTCAACACAAATGTCGGTGCATTCACATGATGCATTGCCCGTTTTAAAGAAATTAGGCTTCGTTCGCGTTGTTCCCGCAAGAGAAATGGATAAAAAGGCGTTGACCTCATTTTGCAAAAAGGCTCAAGAACTTGGCATTGAGGTTGAAGTCTTTGTTCACGGCGCACTTTGTATGTGCCTTTCGGGTCAATGTTATTTAAGTGCAATGCTCGGTGGCAGAAGTGGCAACCGCGGACTTTGTGCGCAACCTTGCCGACTTGCATTTTCGGTTGAAAACGGCACAGGGCACGATTTAAGCCTTAAAGATATGAGCTTTTTATCCCATATTGAAGAGCTTCGTGAGATGGGTGTTTGCTCGCTTAAAATTGAGGGCAGAATGAAGCGCCCCGAGTATGTTGCCGCTGCGGTTTCGGTTGCCCGTGCCACAGTTGACGGACAAGAAGCCGAGCAAAGCACAAAAGATTTGCTTTCGGGCATTTTTTCCAGAAGTGGTCATACCGACGGATATTTCACCGCAAAGTATGATGATATGTTTGGTATCCGCACAAACTCTGACGAGAAAATGACCGCCGAGCTTATAAATACAGCCCACGAGCTTTATCGTCGTGACAGACAGAGCGTTCCTGTTGAAATGGAACTTAAAGTTAAAGAAAACAAGCCCACAACACTTATGTTGAGAGATTTTGACGGCAATGAGGTTAAGGCTTTGGGTGACGTTCCGCAACAAGCGCAAACAAAAGCGATAACCGAGCAGGACGTTAAGGAAAAGCTTTCCAAATTGGGCGGTACCTGTTATTATCTTCAAGATTTTAAAGCAGAAATTGACGGCGGTTTGTTTTTGGGTGCCGGTAGTTTAAATGCCCTTCGACGTGAGTGTGTTGAACTTTTAGATAAAAAAAGAAGCATTGTTTTGCGACAAAGTAATGAGGTTTCGGTGCCTTCTGTCAAAGATAAACGATCAATCGGCACAAAGCCGCAGCTTGTGGCATTTTTTAAGACTTGTGAGCAAATTCCCGATGATTTAACCGGTGTCGGTGCGGTGGTTTTGCCGGTTGAAACCGATTTTAGCAAGGTTAATTTGCCGAAAAACATCTCAGTTTTAGCCGATTTACCGCGAGGTGTTATGCACTTTACGGAAAAATACAGAGCCGATCTTGTAAAAGCCAAGCAAAACGGTGTCAAGGCAGTTGTGGTTGGCAATATTGCAGGAATTACGTTGACCAATGAGGTTGATTTGTTTGCTGTTGGCGGATTAGGACTTAATGTGTTCAATTCGCATTCGTTAAACGTTTTGGCAGATTTAGGGTTAAAAGGTGCAATAGCCTCCTTTGAGCTTACTGCCGATGCTATAAGAGAACTAAAATCCGAGATCCCCGTCGGCACAATTGTTTATGGCAGATTGCCGCTTATGATATTTAAAAATTGCCCCGGTAAAAACGGTGGCGGTTGTAAAAATTGCGATGGCAAAACAACCTTGACCGACCGTAAGCAGATGGAATTTCCTGTTTTTTGTCGCGGTGAGTTTTCTGAAATGTTCAATTCCAAGGTGCTTTGGAATTTTGACAGAAGCCTTGATTTCGGAGCAGGTTTTAAGGTGCTTTATTTCACCGATGAAAGCAAAGAAAGATGCCAAGAGGTTATAAATTCCGCAATTTTTAATAAGAGTCCCGATTGCGATTATACTCGTGGACTTTACTACCGCGGAGTGCAATAGTTTTTAAAGAGGTCTTTATTTATGAGAAAGAAAAATTTTAAAGCAGAGTCTAAAAGATTGCTTGATCTTATGATCAATTCAATCTACACCAACAAGGATATTTTCCTTCGCGAGATTATTTCCAATGCCAGTGATGCCGTTGATAAACTGCATTATCTGTCGCTTACCGATGAGGCTTTGAGGGCTAAAAACCCCGAGTTTGCCATAACTGTAACGCTTGATAAAGAGGCTCGCACCATAACCGTTTCGGATAACGGAATTGGTATGACCGCCGAGGAATTGGAAGAAAATCTCGGCACCATTGCCAAAAGCGGTTCTTTAAAGTTTAAAGAGCAGATAAAGGATGACGAGGAAAATTCCGCCGATATTATCGGTCAGTTCGGTGTTGGCTTCTATTCGGCATTTATGGTTGCCGACAAGGTTACCGTTATCACCAAAAAGTATAATTCCGATTTCGGCTTTAAATGGGTGAGTGAGGGCTGTGACGGTTACACCATTGAGGAATGTGAAAAAGACTTCTTTGGCACCGATATCATAATGCACGTAAAAGAAGATACTCCTGATGAAAAATATAGCGAGTATTTAGAGCAGTTCAAAGTAAGCAGTCTTATAAGACAATATTCCGACTATATCCGTTATCCTATATGTATGGATATGGAACGCACCGAAAATGTTGCAAACGAGGGTGAAGAACCTAAATACGAAAAGGTTACAAAGCGTGAAACCTTAAACAGCATGGTTCCCATTTGGCAACGCTCGAAGTCGGAGGTTACCGATGAAGAGTGCAACGAGTATTATAAAGAGAAGTTTATGGATTTTTCAAACCCTGCTTGCACCATCCGTGTTTCTGCCGAAGGACTTGTTTCTTATAAAGCAATGCTTTTCATTCCGTCAAGCGTGCCTTACGGCTACTTCACCAAGGATTTTGAAAAAGGCTTGCAACTTTATTCTAATGGCGTGCTTATTATGGATAAATGCGAGGACTTGTTGCCCGACCATTTTCGTTTTGTTAAGGGTGTTGTCGATAGTCCCGATTTGTCACTCAACATTTCGCGTGAAATTTTGCAGCACGACCGTCAGCTAAAAACCATCGCCGCCAATATCGAGAAAAAGATTAAAGCCGAGCTTTTAAAGCTTCTTAATAATGACCCCCAGAAATATGCAAACTTCTGGCGCAACTTCGGTGTTCAAGTAAAATACGGTGTCGTCAGCGATTTTGGTATACACAAGGATGCCGTTAAGGAATTGCTTGTGTTCCATTCATCCGAAACAGGCGCCTTAACCACGCTTAAAGACTATGTTGCCCGTATGAAAGAGGGTCAGCAATTTATTTACTATGCTTGTGGCGACTCGGCCGAGGCTATCGCGTCCCTCCCTCAAACTGAACTTTGCAGAGACAAAGGCTTTGAAATGCTTTACCTCACCGAGGACGTTGACGAGTTTGTTGTAAAAGCGCTTGTAAGTTTTGAGGAAAAAGAGTTCAAGTCGGTTGCTGATGACGATGCAGGGCTTAAAACTGAGGAAGAAAAGAAGCAAACCGAGGAAAGACGCGAAAAATATAAAGAGCTTTGCGATTTTGTTAAAGAAACGCTAAGTGACGATATTGCCGAGTGTGTGATTTCGGACAAATTAAAGAGCCACCCCGTGTTCATTTCCGCCAAGGGTCAGATTTCTTTGGAAATGGAAAAATATTTTGCCGCTATCCCCGGTGACGAGCATAAACCCAAAGCTGAAAAGGTGCTTGAATTAAATCCCGACCATAAGATTTTTAAAGAGCTTGAAAATGCTTTTGAAAACGATAAAGAAAAGGCAGAAAAGCTTATAAAGGTTTTAGGTGACGAGGCGCGTCTTATCGCAGGACTCGGTATTGCCGATGCTGTTGGCTTCTGTGACCTCATAAGCGAGCTTATTGTGAAATAATTATGTGGGAATATATTAAATTTGCGGCAGCTTGGGTTGTGTTTATGCTTGTTTTGGGCATTATTACCTTGGTTGTACCTAAAATAGCCGCAAAAATCGACAAAATACGTGAAAACAACAAAGGTAAAAAAAGAGAAAATATGTTTTCGTTTGGACAGACTTCATATATGGAGCCTTCCGAACCTATTAGCAACGAGGATAAAAATAACAGTAACGAAGAGGAGTAAAAATGGCAATACCTCAGGAAAGAATCAGAAATTTTTGTATTGTGGCGCACATTGACCACGGTAAATCAACTCTTGCCGACCGCCTTTTGGAGCATACCAAAACGGTTGCAGAGCGTGACATGGAGGATCAATTGCTCGATAGCATGGATCTTGAGCGTGAACGTGGAATAACCATAAAATCTCATGCCGTAACGCTTTATTACGAGGCAAAGGATGGCCTTGAATA
>JAZNEE010000121.1:0-9118 GCA_045588405.1 Acutalibacteraceae bacterium | reverse complement strand
CCTTTTGTTTTCCTTGCTTGAGAATGTAGTCTTTTTCCATTTGTACATACTCTGACCGAGATGCCGCTGGACTTTCACAGAAAACAAACCAGTCTCGACTATCAATTTCTCGTTTGATTAATGTATTTAATTCTTGTTTTCCTTTGGGGGTATCTGCGTTTAAACATTTCAAGTGAAATGCTAATGGATTATGCAAATATTTTTCAAATTCATTTCGTATAATACGAACTTTATCAATATCTTGGCTGGAATGAGATAAAAAAATCCAACAACCGCCTTTTTTCATATAACCACCACCTTTGGTTTATTATATCATGTTTCATTTCAAAAGTAAATTTATACCGTATAAATCTCCTTGTTTTACAGATACTAACAGTACAAATTTGTAAGACAAGGAGAAATGTATATATGAAAGCAACAGGTATTGTTCGTAGAATTGACGACCTTGGTCGTGTGGTTATACCGAAAGAGATTAGAAGGACTATGCGCATTCGTGAGGGAGACCCGTTGGAGATTTATACTGCGGGGGATGGGGAGGTTATCTTCAAAAAATATTCGCCCATTGGTGAGTTATCGCCTACCGCTGTTCAATATGCCGAGGCTATGATTAAGCACACCACAAGCCCCGTCATCATTTGTGACCGCGACCACTGTATTGCCGCTGCCGGAATTTCTAAACGTGAGGTTTTGGAACGTCGCATTTCAACCGCGGTTGAGGATCTTATCGAATCGCGTTCATCCTTCGTTTTTGGTGCTGATGATGGTGAGCCACCCAGAGCTTTGGAGGGAATCGAGCGTTGCGCTTCGATTATCGTTCCCATTTTGAGTGCGGGTGACATCACGGGTGCTGTGATAATGATGCTTGCCGAGGACAACTCGGTGCCGACCGAAACCGATATAAAACTCACCAAGGTTGCGGCATCTTTTTTGGGAAAACAGATGGAAGAATAAGGGAAAATAGTTAGGGTGTTGGAAAGAGTTTTCGCTACGCTCAGAAAAGCAAACAGGGATGTACCGTATTTGTTATATTTTTGAAGAAACACAGACAATCTAATAATAACACAAAAAAGCGGAGGCAAACCTCCGCTTTTTGTTTTTACCGATAATTACACATTCTTAGATTAATGCCAAGGGGTTACATCCAGCATATCTTCAACAACTTCCTTTAATTGCATAGGGTGCAGTTTTTGCCTATTGCAAAGCTCTGCCAAAGCCAAAACTTTTGCCTTGTCGGTTGAAATGTCAGATACTGTGGCGACTACCGAATTTTCATTCTTTACAGCAATACCATAAGTTACATATTCAGTTTCAGTCTCTGTTTTGAAGGTTTCTTCTATCATATAATACTCAAAAGTCATTTCAACCACCTCGCTAAGCACATTATAGCACATCAAAACCAAATTGTGAATATAAATAACATTTTTAGTCTGTAGAAAATTTGCCTTAAAAAATGGCTTAGATTATACAGGTTGCACAAAATGTGAAAAATAATAGCAAAACGCAAAAAGAAAAATCAAGGTTATATTTTCGTTGGCATGCTACTCGATGCCGAAATTACTATCAATCGGCACAACGGCAAATATAATCGGGGAATTGGTTGCCGAATTGGGCAAAACACAATATATTGTGGTCGAAAACAAGGACATATACTAAACTTGCAAATAATTACAAAAAAATCTTGTCTCAACCTCTTGACAAAACGACAAGTTTCGTATATAATGCAGACAAGCTTTTACATGACTGACGGATTAAGCGGGTTACCGCTGTGGAGTGTGAAGCTTTGTGGCCGACCGTCTGGGCAATTTCAGTTCATTAAGAGCTGATATTGCCTTTTTTTATTTATTGGCATTTCAGCAACCGAGGAAAAGGAGATGCATTTTATGACTTTTGAACAATGGAACGGCTTTAATGATGGCGTTTGGCAGAACGAAATCAACGTTCGCGACTTCATCCAAGCCAACTATAAAGAATATAAAGGTGACAGCTGCTTTTTAGCAGGCTCCACCAAGCGTACCGATGAGCTTATGAGTAAGGTTCAGGAGCTTTTCCGTCTTGAAAGAGAAAAAGGCGGTGTGCTCGATATTGATACCGAAACCGTTTCAACCCTTACAGCCTATGCTCCCGGATATATTGATAAAGATAAAGAGCTTATTGTCGGAATGCAGACCGATAGCCCCTTGAAGCGTGGCGTCAACCCGTTTGGCGGCATTCGTATGGCACGCCAGGCTTGCTCGGCTTATGGTTATCGTTTGAGCGATAAGGTTGAGAACGAATTTAAGTTCAGAACAACCCATAACGATGGTGTTTTCCGCGTTTATACCGATGAGATGAGAAAGGCCAGAAAATGCCACGTTATAACCGGGCTTCCCGATGCTTATGGCAGAGGCCGAATTATTGGCGACTATCGTCGTGTTGCGCTTTATGGTATTGACCGTCTGATTGAGGAAAAGCAGAAGGATAAAAAGGCGCTTGCCGAGGGCGATTTTGCTATTGAATCTGCTCGTCTTTCGGAGGAACTTTTCCAGCAGATTGCTTTTTTGGGATATCTTAAAGAAATGGCCGCAATGTATGGCTTTGATATAAGTCTTCCCGCAACCAACACAAAAGAGGCTATTCAGTGGACCTATTTTGCATATTTGGGCGCTATTAAAGAGCAAAACGGCGCCGCAATGTCTTTGGGAAGAGTCAGCACCTTCTTTGATATTTATATCGAGCGTGATATCAAGAACGGTGTTCTCACCGAGCAGGAAGCACAAGAACTTATGGACGATTTTGTCATTAAGCTTCGCATTGCACGTCATTTAAGAACACCCGAATATAACGAGCTTTTTGGGGGCGATCCAATGTGGATTACCGAGTCTTTGGGCGGTATGGGTAAGGACGGAAGAACCCTTGTCACCAAAAACACCTTCCGTATGCTTAACACCCTTTATACTTTAGGCCCTTCGCCCGAGCCTAACCTTACTGTTCTTTGGTCAACCGCTTTGCCCGAGGGCTTTAAAAGATTTTGTGCAAAGGTTTCGGCCGACACCGATTCGATTCAGTATGAAAACGATGATATCATGCGTCCGTTGCACGGCGACGACTACGCTATTGCTTGCTGTGTTTCGGCTATGGAAATCGGCAAACAGATGCAGTTCTTTGGCGCAAGATGCAATTTGGCAAAATTATTGCTTATAGCAATTAACGGTGGTTTTGACACCACAAGCGGTGTGCATATCGGACCGCAAATGCCCGTTATGAATGCCGAAAAGCTTGATTTCAACGAGGTTAAGGAAAGATTCTCGATTTATATTGCCTGGCTTTCCAAGCTTTACGTTAACACAATGAACCTTATCCACTATATGCACGATAAGTATGCCTATGAAAAGATTCAGATGGCTTTGCACGATACCGACGTTGAACGCCTTATGGCATTTGGTATTGCAGGCCTTTCGGTTACTGCCGACTCGCTCAGCGCAATTAAGTTTGCCAACGTTTATCCCGTGAAGGATGAAATGGGCTATATCGTAAACTTTAAGACCGAAGGTGATTTCCCTAAATACGGCAACGACGACGATCGTGTTGACCTTATTGCAAGAGATCTTACTCATGAGGTTATCACCGAGCTTCGCAAGACCAAGACCCATCGCGACGCTATTCACACTCTTTCTGTACTTACTATTACTTCTAACGTTATGTACGGTAAGAATACAGGCGCAACTCCCGACGGAAGACCCGACGGTGCACCCTTTGCACCCGGTGCTAACCCCATGCACAACCGTGAAGAAAACGGCGCATTGGCATCGCTCAACTCGGTTGCAAAGATTCGTTATGAGGATTGCCGTGATGGTATTTCGAACACCTTCTCGATTACACCCGAGGCTTTGGGTAAGACCGAGGACGAAAGAACAACCAACCTTGTTGCTATTCTCGACGGCTATTTTGCCAAAAAAGCTCATCATATCAATATAAACGTACTAAATAGAGAAACACTCATTAAGGCTTATGAGAATCCCGAGGATTATCCCAACCTTACAATTCGTGTTTCGGGCTATGCCGTTAACTTCAACAAGCTCTCTCGCGAGCAGCAGCGTGAGGTTATCAGCCGTACATTCCACGAAAGCGTATGATAACGGGCAAAATCCATTCAATTCAAAGCCTTGGCACAGTCGATGGACCCGGGGTGAGATTTGTTGCATTTTTGCAAGGCTGTCCTTTAAGGTGCAAGTGCTGTCATAATCCCGATACGTGGGATTTTTGCGGTGGCACGGAATATTCTGCCGAGGAACTTGTCAAAAAAGCGCTTCGCTATCGCGAATATTTCGGCGAAAAAGGTGGAATAACGCTTTCCGGCGGCGAACCGCTTATGCAACCTTTGTTTGTGAAAGAGGTTTTTACACTTTGTAAACAAAATGGGGTAAACACCTGCCTTGATACGTCGGGTTGTGTTTTAAACGAGCAGGTTAAGGAGCTTTTAAAGGCAACTGATCGCGTTTTGCTCGATTTTAAGTACACAAACGATGCCGATTATCGCGAAAACGTGGGAATGGAAATGGCAAAAGCAGAGGAGTTTTTGGCTTATCTTGATAGCCAAAAGATTCCCACAACGCTTCGTCAGGTTATTATTCCAACCATAAACGACACCGACGAAAACGTGTTAAAGCTCAAAGCAGTTGCCGAAAAGTTTAAGTGCGTTGATAAAATCGAACTTTTGCCGTTCAGAAAAATTTGCCAAACGAAATACGATAACATGAACCTCGAATTTCCATTTGGGTCTTTACCCGAACCCACATTCGCAACAATGGAACGGCTGAACAATTTAATAAAGTAAAAAATCAGGCTCCCTTATGTAAGGGAGCCTGATTTTTTACAGGTTTAATTTTATTTATGATTTGCTTTTTGACTTTCAAAATATTCCTCGTAACCGCTTATTTTTATTGCAGGAACATAGGTTTTTGCATAAATTGTATAGCCGTTCTCAGCTGTGCCGATTTCTTTGTAAAAAGCATAGAATGGTATCACAAAAGAGTCCTGAGTACTCTTTAATATATATTCTATTCCAACATAATCGTAGCCCTCGAAATCAATTTTTTCCTGGCTAGCCATACACAAAGGGCAGGAATGTCCGCCGAAAACGTAGCCTTTATAAAGTAATTTTTCTGCTTCTTCTAAAGGTAAACGATTGGCGTTATACAAATCGCCATGTCGCTGATAAGGTTCCGAACGGTATTTATGATATTCGATATCCGCTACGGTTAAAACATCCTTACTTACCGTATCGCCGGGGTGATTCTTAGAATTATCGAAAAGAATCGATATATAGTCGGAATCCGGAGCGGCAAAATTATAAGCACAGTCGCTTTTATTGTAAAAATAAATATACAAGTAAGCAACACCGTTATCCTCATAATCTTTATAACGCCTTATAATTTTAACATCCGAAAAAGAAACGCCGTAGATATTGAAAAGAGTTTCTTTAATAGGACCTAACGAACTGATTATTTCTTCATCCGACATACGTTGGTCAACCTGGACACAGTTGCCGTCTATTATCAGTTTTTCATCATCTTCCTCAGTTGAAAAAGAAAAAGTTGAGAACCGTTCATTTTGAGTTGCGTGTAAAAAGTGGTTATCATCGATTATAAACGTGCTAAGATTCGGAGTTGACACATCTTTTTTTACCGTGTAACTTGGTGTGTTAATGTTTAAAGCAGCTGCAACGTTTGCAAGAATATCGTTCGTAAACTCTTTAAACTCCTGTTCATTAAGTTCTTTTTTTGCTAATTTATATTCATAAATATTTATATACTCATCAGCAGGAATTTCGTTCAAATATAAATACTTTGCATCGGGCACGCACACGGTAGTATAGGTATTTGTCGCAATCCCGTCGGTTCTTCCAATGTCAAAAAGGTCTGCAATATTTTTGGCAGAAAAAAATTCGTCTTTTAAAAACTGAACTTCGATTAAGGTTTGCGGGTTGGGGTTTAAAATTTTCGGTGCAACGGCAACAGCACAAATAATCGCAAGGCAGGCGGCAACCGCACCCACGCGAAGCCAAAAGCCTTTAAGCTTCTTTTTATGATTCAAAATATCCTTTTGCTCAAGATGATTTTCAATAATGTCGCTGTCGAGATGGTTTAAGCCTTCATTCCACTCGGATTTTTTCATATTGAATAGCCCTCACTTTCAAGTTTTTCTTTTAACGCCTGCCTTATCGCGGCAAGCTCCTTATTGACGGTTGAACGGCTAACCGAAAGCTCGTTTGCAATGGTGTCAATAGGGTTGGCAACGTAATATCGGCTGATAAAAATAAACTGCCTGCGGGAGGGTAGGGCACGGACAAAGTCGCTTAAAACTGTGCCCAAACGTGCGGCGTCAAACTCGCTGTCAACGTCACCGTCGCCCGATATGAAATCTTCAAGCTCGGAAAGAGATACTGTAAGTTCGCTTTCTACAGCACCCTTTTTGGCGTTTGCGTGATATCGTTTTATTGCGGCTCTTCGCATAATAACGGTTAAAAACGCTTTCAAAAAGTTGGGTTTAGACGGCGGAATGGCATTCCAGGTGCCCAAATATGTATCATTCAGGCATTCCTCACAGTCAAGACTGTCGTGAACGATGTTGTAAGCTATCGAAAACAGATATTTTTTATACTTAAAATCGGTTTCGTCGATTGCTTTTTCGTTCCGTTCCCAATAAAGCTCAATGATTTTCTCGTCGTCCAGCACTTTTTTGATTTGCTGTTTTTGAAGTTCCATATTGCTCCTCCTTTCTCGGCTTGTAAAAGGCCTTTCATAAATAACAGTGCCTAAAAACTTGAAAATGTGTAATAAATTGGATATTTTATTTATTGTAGCATATTTTCGGTTAAAAGTAAAATTTAATTGTTTTTATGTACAGAACGGGTCAATCTGTTCTGTACTATCTATAATGTTAAAAAACATTTACATTGATTTAGCAGTGTGTTATAATAAAACAAAGGATGGTGTGTATATATGAACAACAAATTAAAGGCTGTTACTTTCAGTTATGATGACGGTGTAACACAGGATATAAGGTTAATCGAGCTGCTCAATAAATATGGACTCAAATGCACTTTCAATCTAAATTCAGAACTGTTAGCAACGAGAATGATATTATCTCGCCAAGGACAGCGAATTGCGCACTATAAGATTTATCCCGAAGACGTTAAAAAAGTGTATGACGGTCACGAAGTGGCAGTCCACACCTTGACACATCCAAATCTTATTGAATTAAGCGACACCGAGATTATCCGTCAGGTTGAGCAAGACCGATTGAATCTATCCGAGTTAGTAGGATATGAAGTTGTTGGAATGGCTTATCCTTTTGGAGATAACGATGACCGCACTGCTAAAATCATAAAAGAAAACACAGGTGTAAAATATTGTCGCACCGTCACTTGCAACGACTCTTTTAACCCCCAGGAAAACTTATATCGTTTTAACCCCAACGCTTATCATTTGGATTTCGATAAACTGATGCGTATGGGTCAAGAATTTGTTGAGCTTGATGCCAAAACACCTCAAATATTTTATATATGGGGTCATTCCTACGAAATGGATTTTGAACCGGATTATTGGATTCGTTTGGAAGAATTCTTTAAACTGATCAGCAATAAAAGTGATATCTTTTACGGAACAAATAAAGAGGTTTTATTATAAATTCGGTGGTGTAAATTTTGAAATCAATCAAAAATATTTATAAAATTGGTTATGGACCTTCGAGTTCGCATACAATGGGCCCTTCATTTGCAACCTTGAATTTTATGCAAAATTATCCCGAAGCGGATCATGTAAAAGTTATTCTTTACGGTTCTCTTGCAAAAACCGGCAAAGGACACGGCACCGACCGAGCAATTATCGATACGCTGGCTAATATCAGTAATGAAGTCATTTTTGATTTTGAAACACCCACAACCTATCACCCCAACACAATAGATTTTATTGCCTATAAAAATGGTGAAACTATCGGTGAAAAGCGTTATTACAGCATTGGTGGCGGTGAAATCAGAACCGATGACATAGAGGAAATTTTTGAGCCCGAGGTTTATAAAGAAAAGAATTTTACCGAAATTGCCGAATATTGTAAAACACATAACATTCGCATAAGTGATTATGTGTTTAAACGCGAAGGTGAAAAAATAAAATCGTTTTTACTCACCGTTTGGCACACAATGCAAAATGCAATTAACGAGGGTTTAAGCAAAAACGGGATTTTGCCCGGTGGTCTTTCGGTTGAGAGAAAAGCGCAGTTTTTATATAATCAAAAACATATCGACGAAAGCCCCCAAACAAGAGAAAATCGTTTGGTTTGCTCTTATGCTTTTGCGGTAAGCGAACAAAACGCCGATTGCGGTATAATTGTCACAGCGCCTACTTGTGGCTCGTGCGGTGTTGTTCCCGCTGTTCTTAAATATATGCAGGATAAGAACAATTTTACCGATGATGATATTATACGCGCACTTGCAGTTGCGGGAATTATCGGAAACATCGTGGCAACCAATGCTTCCATTAGTGGTGCAGAATGTGGTTGTCAGGCAGAGGTTGGTACAGCTTGCAGTATGGCATCTGCCGCCTTGTGTGAGCTTTTTGAAATGGGTATTGACCAAATCGAATATGCTGCCGAGGTTGCTATGGAGCACCATTTGGGCCTTATTTGTGACCCCGTTTGCGGTCTTGTTCAAATTCCTTGCATTGAACGAAATGCCGTTGCTGCCATGCGTGCTATAAATGCGCTTAGTCTTGCAAATTTCCTTTATGGCAGCAGAAAAGTCTCGCTTGACGTAGTTGTTGAAACCATGTATCAAACGGGCAAGGATTTATCCCACCTTTACCGTGAAACTTCCGAAGGCGGACTTGCAAAACTATATTCAAACAAATAAGAAAAAAGGCTTGACCTACTAGGCCAAGCCTTTTTATTTTAGAATAAAGTCATCACCCAATAAATAATCCCATAAATCACACTCGCAAGTGTACCGTAAACGATTACAGGTCCTGCGATGGTAAACATTTTAGCGCCGACGCCCAGGATGAAGCCTTCGCTTTTAAATTCTATTGCGGGTGAGGTTATTGCGTTTGAAAAGCCTGTGATTGGAACAAGCGTACCCGCCCCC
>JAZNEE010000120.1:0-2063 GCA_045588405.1 Acutalibacteraceae bacterium | reverse complement strand
GTTTAAAAGAGAAGTGTGTTGTTGAGGCTCTGCCACAAGCTCCGCATAAGAATCTTTCTTTGAAAAAGAACGATTCTTATGTATCTTCAAAGAAATTGTTCCAAATTATATAAAGTTTTTTTGAAAAAGGGGTATGGGGAAGAAACTTTTTGCCTTGAATTGTCAAGTGAAGTGCAACAATTTGTTGAAAAAGACTTCCTCAGGAGATTTCCAATTGAGACACTTGCGAGGTCGTCTATTCAAAAGCAACGCAATTTTTTCAACATCATCCTGTGTAACTTCTGCAAAAGAGGTTCGTTTAGGAAAAAATTGACGAAGCAAACCGTTAAAATTTTCGTTTGTACCCCTTTGCCACGGTGCATGAGGGTCAGCAAAATAAACCTTGCAGTTTAGCTTTGTGAAAATCTCTCTGTGATTGGCGAATTCCTTGCCATGATCAGCCGTTATACTGCGTCTCTTGCCCTTGGGAAGCTTCCCAAGGGCATTTACAGTTCCCTCTGTAAATGCTTTAGCTGTTCTGTCGGGTATCTTGAACAACACGGCATAGCGGCTTAGACGCTCTACGTGTGTTCCGATGCATCCGCTCCATTTTGCACCTCTTATGGTATCGCTCTCCCAATGACCGATTTTATCACGCTTTTCAACGCTTTTCGGTCTGTTGTGAATAGTGTATTCGATGTCCAGATGACCGCATTTGCTCTTTTTTCGGCCGCCACAACGTTGTTTTCCCTTGATCCTAAGCTTCTTACGAAGTGATGAATCGAGAAGTCCGCAGTCAAGAGCTCGGTAAATCGTAGAAGTGCTGATACGAATAGGGTTGTCCTCAAAGCGAAGTCTGCCGGAAATCTGCTCCGGTGACCAGAACAGACCAAGTAACTCTGATATTTTTGCCGCGTATACAGCGTTCGACAGTTTTGTTCGTCTAACACTTCTCTTTCTGCGTTGGTGATACTGTTCATCGGCTTTTAATGCGCTGTAGTTATCCCGACTCTCAGCATTTCGACGAATTTCACGACTGATTGTTGACGGAGAGCGACCCATTATTCGCGCAATCTCACAATTCTTTTTCCCTGTTTTGATAAGAACCAGTAGATTTTCTCTTTCGTTTGTGGTAAAATGTTTATAGCGACTCATCGTTAACACCTTTCTTGGTTTGCTCGTCACTTACCATTATACAGGTTTTTCGATGAGTTGCTATATTTTTTTATCGTTGCACTTGATATTATAATCTAAGGAAAAAAGTTTCTTCCCCAAGCCCCTTCTTCAAAAACTTTTATTGCCGACACGATTCATCGTGTCGGTGTTTTTTCATGGTATCTGCAGGGAATGGGTGCGGGATCCCCGCGAAACATGGTTTCGTGGGGTATTATAGCCCATTCCCTACGATGGTGGCGCTATTTTAACTGTTTATTCGTTTCTTTAACACATCCGAAAATTTCAGAATAACATTTCAATGTTAATACAACAACCCAAACCCGCGTTTTTGCGAAAGCAAAAACATATCGCGTTCGAGCGAAAGCGATGAACATATCGCGTTGAGTAAAACGAAAACATATAGCATCTGCAACGCAGATATATAGCAATTTTCGTTCGCGAAAATTATACACCTTATTATAACATATCAAAACAAAAATGTAAACAGTTTTCTCTACATTATTATTATATATTTTGCATTTTTGCACCATTTGGGGATAACTTGCTTGACAATATATCTGCTTTGAATTATAATCACAAAAAACGAATATAAAAATTCTGCATGAAAAGGAAACGCCTATGCCAAAAACGAAAAACAAATTTCTTTATCTGTTCATATGCTGTTTGTATTGCGGATTGCTCAACGTTTTCACCGCATGGGAAAAACACACAACTTTCGAAAACCAGATTCTTTTCGGTTTGGGGATAATTCTTGTTTTCGTAATGTATTTCAAGACGTTTGGATTCAAGACAAGCGGATTTGACGAGCGTGACTTGTTGTATATCATCTTTGCGCTCGGCTTTGTGATAAGGGTTGTCTATGTCCAATCGACCGGACACATCTACCGCCAGCAAAGTCGGAGGCCAAG
>JAZNEE010000119.1:0-2793 GCA_045588405.1 Acutalibacteraceae bacterium | reverse complement strand
CGGTCGTCACAAGAAGCTTTAAGACCTGCAGCGGTAAGCTTGTTGGTGAGTTCCAAAGCTTCGTCGCGAAGTCTTTCAGAAATCGGAATAACAAGTCGGAGGCCAAGCGGTCTTAGGAAGACAAGCTTTATAGTCAACTCCTTGGCCCACAGAACGACATGGCTACATCCGACTTCGGTCGTCACAAGAAGCTTTAAGACCTGCAGCGGTAAGCTTGTTGGTGAGTTCCAAAGCTTCGTCGCGAAGTCTTTCAGAAATCGGAATAACTCTAACGTGCTCGGGTGCCAACCACATAGGCATAGCACCTGCATATTTTTCAAGCAGCAAAGCAAGAGTTCTCTCATAACAGCCAAGCGAGGTACGATGAATGATGTAAGGAGTCTTCTTCTCACCGTCAACGTCAACATATTCCATACCAAACTTCTTGGCAAGAAGCATGTCGATCTGTATGGTGATAAGGGTGTCTTCCTTGCCGTGAACGTTCTTGATTTGGATATCAAGCTTCGGGCCGTAGAAAGCAGCCTCGTCAATACCGATTGAGTATTTAAGACCAAGATTATCAAGAATCTTGCCCATGAGTGTCTGAGCCTCATCCCACTGCTCGGCAGTACCCTCGTACTTGTCTTTTCTTTCGGGGTCCCACTGTGAGAAACGATAGGTTACATCCTCGTCAAGACCAACTGCTTTAAGCATAAAGTTAGCAAGCTCCAAACAGCCTCTGAATTCATCCTCAACCTGTTCGGGACGAAGTACCAAGTGACCCTCGGAAATGGTGAACTGACGAACGCGGATAAGACCGTGCATTTCGCCCGATTCTTCGTTACGGAAAAGAGTTGAGGTTTCGCCCAAACGCATGGGAAGATCACGGTAAGAACGCATCTTATTAAGGAAAACCTGATACTGGAACGGACAGGTCATAGGACGAAGTGCAAAGCACTCTTTTTCATAATCATCAGGGTCACCCATAACGAACATACCGTCTAAATAGTGATCCCAGTGACCCGATATTTTATAAAGTTCACGTTTTGCCATAAGCGGAGTTTTGGTGAGAAGATAGCCTCTCTTCTGTTCCTCATCTTCAACAAAACGCTGTAATAGCTGAATGGTTCTGGCACCCTTGGGCAACAAAATGGGCAAGCCCTGACCGATTGACTCAACAGTGGTAAAATACTCAAGTTCACGACCGATTTTGTTATGGTCGCGCATTTTTGCTTCTTCAACCATTTAAGATACTCGTCAAGCTCTTCCCCGGTTGCAAAAGCAGTACCGTTGATACGGGTGAGCATCTTGTTGTTGCTGTCGTTCTTCCAATAAGCACCCGAAATAGATGTGAGTTTAAAAGCCTTTAATGCTTTAGTATAAGTGATGTGAGGTCCACGGCACATATCAACGTACTCGCCCTGACGATAGAAGCTAATAGGCTCATCTTCGGCAAGATCAGCAATATGCTCAACCTTATAAACCTCGCCCTGTTCCTCCATCAACTTAATAGCCTCATCGCGGGGCAAAATTTCGGGCTTGATGGGAAGATTTTCTTTAACAATCTTTCTCATCTCGTCCTCTATTTTAACAAGGTCAGCATCGGTAAGCTTAACGTCGCCCAAATCAACATCGTAATAAAAACCCTTTTCGGTTGCAGGGCCATAGGCAAATTTGGCACCGGGGTAAAGTCTTTTAATAGCCCCTGCCATAATGTGTGCTGCCGAGTGGCGAAGAACTTCAATCTCTTCATTTTCGGGGCAAACGTCAACATTACCGTTGTTGTAAACTACTTTCATATTTCTACTTCCTTTCTTTTGCATAAAAAAAGCACCGTTAATATACCTGTCGGCATATTAAGGGTGCGAGATTTCACACGGTTCCACCTTAAAATTTAACTCTTTTTCCTTTAACGCAAGGCACTACGTCAGCCTTTTTTACCGGCTGCTCTCAAGGGTGGTCTTCACATTTTCTTGCTTTATGCGGCTTTCAGCCTTTAGACCGCACTCTCTTTAAAAGTTCAAAAATGCTACTCTTCCTATCAACGATTTATTATAGATTATAATACTACCATTCATTTAAAAAGTCAAGTGCAGTTTTTAGCGTCGGAAGGCGGTTGACTATTACGCAAAAAGTGTGTATAATATGAACATAATAAAGCGTTTGAGCCTGGGGGATTTTTTCCTTCGGGCGCTTTGTGGTACAAAATATAAAATAAAGGGGAATAAAAATGAAGGTTGAGCAAAAATCTTATCTCACACCCTTGGCACACACTGTTTCATCAGTTTTGCAAAACCCGTTAAAAGCTATAAGCTCGGCAATTTTGATAGTAAGCGTCTTGCTTTTGAGTCTTTTGGATTTTAAACTTGGTCTATTTCTTTTGCCGATAATTATTTTGGAAATTGTTTCAATTGCGGTTTTAAGGCACAAAGCAAAACATCAAACAGGACGTTTCGGTGTTACAGCTTTTAATTCACTAACCTTCGTTTGCTTTATATTAAGTCTTGCTCTTGTAAGCTTTTTAATTTTAAGCAACACTCAATTCAAAATCGTCTTACCTGATATATTTAATGTGTCATTTACCGACAGCGCCTTGCCGTTAAGCCTTTTAAATGTAGGTTTTGACGGAGCATTATGGTTCGCGTTTGGATTGTCACTTGTTTTCTTTTCCAAGTTTGTTTTTGGATGTTCTCTTTTAAAAAATCTCAAAACCAATTTGCCCAAGAAATCAGCAATTTTGATATCTTCTGCGCTTAATTTTGTTGCGTTTGCTTTATTTACTGTTTGCGCTTTAGACCGACTTGGAATAACCCA
>JAZNEE010000118.1:0-4438 GCA_045588405.1 Acutalibacteraceae bacterium | reverse complement strand
CAGCTTTTGGTATTGCTGCCCGTATTTCTAAAAACGCTATTATGGCAGCAAGAGCCGAGGGTATTAAGGTTGGTATGATTCGTCCTATTACTCTTTGGCCGTTCCCCAAAAAGCCTTTCTTGGAGGCAGCCGATAAGGTTAAAGAGTTCATCTCGGTTGAGCTTTCAATGGGTCAGTTGATTGAGGACGTTAAGCTTGCTTCCGAGTGCAAGAAACCCGTAACTCTTTGCAATCGTACCGGTGGTATGATCCCCGAACCCGAGCAGGTGCTCGAAGCAATCAGAAAAGCAGCAGGAGGTAACAAGTAATGGCAGTTGTATTTGAGAAACCTAAATCTTTGACCGATGCTCCGCTTCATTACTGTCCCGGATGCACTCACGGTATTATCCATCGTCTTGTTGCCGAAGCTATTGATGAGCTTGGTGTAGAAGGCAAGACTATCGGTGTTGCTCCTGTTGGATGTGCTGTTATGGCATATAATTATTTTGCTTGCGATATGGTAGAAGCTGCTCATGGACGTGCTCCTGCAGTTGCAACCGGCCTTAAAAGAGCGTTGCCCGAAAACATCATTTTCACCTATCAGGGTGACGGTGACTTGGCATCAATAGGTATGGCTGAAACTGTTCACGCAGCAACAAGAAATGAAAATATAACCGTTATTTTCGTAAATAACGCAATTTACGGTATGACCGGTGGTCAGATGGCTCCTACTTCATTGCCCGGTCAGGTGACACAGACTTCTCCTTACGGTCGTGACGTTAACACAGTAGGTTATCCTATTCGTGTTTCCGAAATGCTTAGCACTTTGGAGGGCCCTGAGTTTATTCAGCGTGTTGCCGTTAACAACGTTAAAAACGTAATGGCCGCCAAAAAGGCTATTAAAAAGGCTTTCCAAAACCAGGTAGAGGGCAAGGGCTTCTCAATGGTTGAGGTTGTTTCCACCTGTCCTACCAACTGGGGCCTTACTCCCGAAAAAGCTCTTAAATGGGTTGATGATAATATGATTCCTTATTATCCTCTCGGTGTTTATAAGGACAGAAGTGCCGCAAAGGAGGACAAGTAAATGAGTACAGTTAATATGCTTATTGCAGGCTTCGGCGGTCAGGGTGTTCTTTTTGCAGGTAAATTCATCGCATATAAAGGCCTTTTAGAAGGTAAGGAACTTTCGTGGCTTCCTTCCTATGGCCCCGAAATGCGTGGCGGTACCGCTAACTGCAGCGTTATTTTGAGCGATATTCCCGTTGGTTCTCCTATCGTTTCCAAGCCCGACGTGCTTATGGCTATGAACCTTCCTTCTCTTGATAAATATGAGGATACGGTTGTTGCAGGTGGCAGCGTTTTTGTTGATTCCACTCTTATCGACCGCAAGGTTTTAAGAGAAGATATTAAGGCTTACTATATTCCCGCAACCAAGCTCGCAAAGGATGCAGGCTTCCCCACACTTGCTAATATGATTATGGTTGGCAAGATGATTAAAGAGGCAGGCGTTGTATCGCACGACGGACTTACCGATGCGCTTAAAAAGGTTGTATCGGCAAAGCGTGCCGAATTGCTTGACGTAAACCTTAAAGCAATCGAAATCGGTTACAACTACGAAGGTTAATAAAACTCTTAAAAGCAGAGGTGTTAAGCCTCTGCTTTTTGCATTTTACGGCAGTGTTGACATGCTTTGGCTGATTTTGTATAATGAAAATATATGAGAGAGTTTATTTGCTGTGCTAAATAACGGCAAAAAAATGACAAGGAGGATTATAATATGGATATGGCGATTTTAAGATTTTTTGAGAGTATCAGAAATCCCGTTTTAGATGTTTTCTTTTCAATTGTCACCAAGTTCGGCGAAGAAACGTTGTTTATCCTTTTGGGGTTGCTGTTCTTCTGGTGCGTCAACAAAAAGCAGGGTTATTACATTCTGTTTATCGGTTTTTTGGGAACGGTTGTAAACCAGTTTTTAAAGCTTTGGTTCAGAATACCGCGTCCGTGGGTGAGGGATGAAAACTTCACAATCGTTGAGTCGGCAAGAGCTGAAGCCACGGGATATTCCTTCCCAAGCGGTCACACCCAAACGGCCGTTGGCAACTTCGGTGCTGTTGCAAGGTGCAGAACAGAAAAATGGATTAGGATAGTTTGCATTATTCTTTGTGTTTTAGTTCCAATTTCAAGAATGTATTTGGGTGTTCATACTCCACAGGACGTTCTTGTGTCGTTTGCTATTGCAACGCTGTTTATATTCTTGTTATATCCCGTTTTAGGATTGGCAATGCGTAACAAAAGCAATATGCGAATTTTCCTCTGTGTTATGACTGCTGTTGCGGTTGCTTTCCTTTTGTTTGTCGAATTTTACAGTTTTCCTGCCGATATTGACCCGCACAACTATGAAAGTGGCGTTAAAAATGGCTATAAAATTCTTGGATGCATTTTGGCTTTGTGGTTGTCGTTTGAGGTTGACGAAGGTTATACCCACTTTGATACAAAAGCATCCCTTCCAATTCAAGCGTTGAAGTTGGTACTTGGGTTGTTGCCTGTACTTGCTATAAAATCACTCCTCAAAGAACCACTTTATGAGCTTTGTGGCGGTGCTTTTATTGCCGACGGTATCCGTTATTTTCTTATAGCCGGATTTGCAGGTGTAATTTGGCCCATGACCTTTAAATGGTTTGCAAAGCTTGATAAAGCTAAGAAAAATGCGGAGTGATGGTTAGTGAAATCTTTAATTTGTTGTCTTAACTCAAAATTTGTTCACGCGTCTCTCGCGCCGTGGTGCCTTTTGGCGGGTGTCAAAGCCTTTTGTAAATCAAAGGTTGAAGCAGAGGTTTTTGAAAGCACAATTAATGTCGACGTGAGCAAAACAGCAAAGGAAATTATCGAAAAAGGACCCGATACGGTGTCCTTTTCGTGCTATATTTGGAACATCACAAACACTTTGGAAATTGCAAGGCTTGTAAAAAATGCTCTTGGATGCACCATCGTTTTAGGTGGCCCTGAGGTAGGTTTTAGACCTGCCCACGTGCTTGAAAAATACCCGTTTGTAGACTTTGTTCTGTCGGGTGAGGGTGAAGAAAGTTTTCCGCTTTTGCTTGACACTTTAAATTCAAAAGGAGTTCCGGCAAAGGTTTGGGGACTTAATTACAGAACTCAAAGCGGAATTGTTTCGGTGGCTGAAAAAGAGCCGATTGCAACACCTCCATCTCCCTATACCGACGAGTTTTTTGAAAGCCTTAACGGAAGAATCAGTTATTTTGAAAGCAGTCGCGGTTGTCCTTATCGCTGTGCGTTTTGTCTTTCGGGCAGTTGTTCTGAGTTGAGATTTTTTGATATAAACCAAGTTAAAACCGATCTGCTAAAACTTGCCAACAGTGGCACCAAGACGGTTAAATTTGTTGACCGAACCTTTAATGCCGATGTAAAACGCGCCGATGAGATTTTGGAGTTTATAAAAGATAACTACGGAACGAAGATTCCAAATGGTGTCTGCTTTCATTTTGAAATTGCTGGAGATATTTTAAAAGAAAGCACTCTTGATATATTAAAATCTATGCCAAGGGGCGCCGTTCAGCTTGAAATCGGTATGCAATCCTTCAATGAAGAAACGCTAATGGCGGTAAACCGAAAAACTAATACCAAAAAGCTAATTGAAAACATTAAAAAATTACTTTCTTTTCAAAATATGCATATTCACATAGACCTTATCGCAGGGCTTAAAGGTGAAGATATCGAAAGCTTTAAAAGAAGTTTTAATATAGGATTTGGTTTAAATGCACACGCGTTGCAACTTGGCTTTTTAAAACTTTTGCATGGTGCCGATATGCGCGAGAAACCCGAACAGTATCCGTGTGAATATTCTGAAAATCCACCCTATGAGGTTATATCAACTCCGTGGCTTTCGGTAGAGGATATAAAAAAGTTAAAGGGCTGTGAGGATGCGCTTGATCGACTTTATAACAGCGGAAGATTTTTAAACACAATCAATTATCTTATCGATGGAGTGCAAACCGACCCGTTTTCACTGTTTTGTGATTTTGGCAACGCGGTTAACGGAGAAGGTTTGAGCCTAAAAAAATATGCCGAGGCTTTGTATTTGCATTTTAAGGATAAGTGCGACGCCACAAGGCTTCGAGATGAAATTGTGAGTGACCTTTTGCTTTGCGGTTCAAGTGAGCATATACCCGAGGTGCTAAAAATATATGATCCGCTTTACAAAAAAGTGAAATCGCAATTTAAAAGTGAAGGAAAAAGCGTTGCGATTATTTATTCCAGAAAAGAAATTCTTGTTGTGTCAAAATCCGAAGAAAAGGACTTTTTTGGGCGTTTTAAAGGCAAAATCACACTGATAAAAGACTGTGCTTTTTAGAAAAAGCACAGTCTTTTGCATATTGTGGTCAAATTTTCACACCACAATATATAGTGGTGGAGATTAAAAATAAAATAAAAAATATAC
>JAZNEE010000117.1:0-2907 GCA_045588405.1 Acutalibacteraceae bacterium | reverse complement strand
TTTTCGGTCAAGGTTGTTTTACCCGCGTCAGGGTGGGAAATAATCGCGAACGTGCGTCGCCTTGAAATCTCGTTTTTAATGTCAGACATAATTTTCCCCTTGAATAGTAATTTTACAACTAATTATATTATCATATTATTTGCAATTTTACAATGTTTATTTTTTATTTACTGCAAAAGCGAAAAACATAAATCACATCCGTTTCAGTTAAGGAAGTTTTAGAGTTTTACTTGAAATTTAGAGAAAAAGGATATAAAATAATAGCAAATCTGCTTTGGAGTGATTTTTTGTTTGAAATTTTAACCGACCACAAAAGTTTAGTGGAATTTTACTCAGCAAACGGGCTTGAAGTAACCCCCGACCCCCAGACCGACGGTGCTTTTTACTCGGTTGCGAAATTTTTTAGAGAAAAACCGATAGCCGCCGCAACTTTAAGTTTTAGGCAGGGCATTTTCATACTCGATTACATAGCCGTTGACCCTTTGTTCCGCGGTGAAAATCTTGGTGCCAAGGCCTTTTCACTCATAAAGCAAACGGCAGTTGAAAAAGGTGCTTCAGAGCTTTATATCACCACCAAGGTGCCCTTGTTTTTTGAAAAACTCGGTTTTGTTTTGGGCGAGCCTGAGAGCGTTGATCTTAACGCCGATTGCAAGGAGTGTCCGCAGTTGGGCATTACCTGCCACCCAAAAACCATGAAACTTATATTAAAGGAAAATTTATGACAAGAGAAAATTTCATTAAACTTAAAAGCCTTCTTTTGTGCCATGGTGCTTGCACTTCAGAGACTGCCAAAAACGAGCTTGCCGCCACCCACCCCGATTATTTTGAAAAAGGCTTTATTGATGCCGTTAATATGTGCATTGGTGACAGCAACATTTGCGTCAGCATTTTTGAAAACTTTTCAAAGGATTCCTCACTTTTGCTCGATTTTGACGGTGAATATTTTATAAACTACAACGGCCAACGCGCCACCGTTCGATTTTTTCACGATCTTGTAAAAACAGGCACGATTGTCGACGGTATGGCAAGACTTCACGCCGGGGGTTGCATCAATATTTGGCCCAGCACCAACTGTTGTTACGACACGCCCGAGCTTAAATGTAAATTCTGTTCACTTGGCGCCAAAACCGAAAAGCCAATTGACCCCGATGAATTATGCAAAGGGCTTAAAATATATGCCGAGCACTACCCCGACTACGCTTTTAATTTCAGCGGCGGCACCTATAAAAATCCCGATACGATGGTTAAATACTGGTGTGAACTATCACGTAAGATAAGAGAATTTTGCTCGAACCCCATAGCCGTTGAGTTTGCCCCTCCTTCAGATCTTTCTTTGCTTGAAAAACTGAAGCATAGTGGTGTAAACGCTGCTATAATGAACATAGAAATCGTCGATTCAGCCCTTAGAAAAGAAATTTGCCCCGGTAAATCGGGTATAACCTTGGAGCATTACCACAAAGCGCTTAAAAAAGCTGTGGAAATCTTTGGTTGGGGCATGGTTTCGAGCGTTATGATTGGCGGAATCCAACCCTGGAACGACATCGAAAAAGAATGCGAAATTTTAACCGAAATGGGCGTTTTCCCAACCATTATGCCGTTTAGACCGCTTGATGATTGTCCTCTTGCAAACGTAAAGGCTTGCGACCCCGAGGCTTTAATCAAAACAAGCGAATTTTTAGGCGAGCTTTTGCGAAAGAATCGCCTGACTCCCCACTGTCAACCCGGCTGCACCAAATGTGGCGGATGCTCAATTGAAAACGATTGCTTTAAAAACTGATTATAAAATAACACAACAAAACTCCTGTGGTACTTCCGTGCCACAGGAGTTTTTATTTTATAAATCGGTTGTTTTTCCAAACTTTTCTTCAAAACATTCTTGACTTATTCTCTTATTATCTAAAAGGAATCGTCCCAAATAAAATTCTAAAGCGTTCATGCGTTCTGCCAAGATTTTATTGTTTTCCTTAACCTTGGCTTCACGTTCTTCATCGTGAGAAAGCCAAAATCCTACTCGGTCACAAAGAGCATCAACATCTCCGACGTCAACAAAATCGACAATGTTTTCAAGACGTTTTTCTTCCTTAGGGTCGGAACTGCGTTCTGAAACGATGATACTGCTTCCAACCGACAAAGTTTCGTAAATTCGAGTGGTTTCGAGCAGCGCATTGGCATAGTAATGAATATTGATTACAACCTTCGCCTTTTGCATCTCTTTATAAAGTTCTGTACCGAATTTATCGCAAATTATATGAACGTTGTGCTTACTTTTCAAACTGTCAAGTATCTTTTGTCTGCGTTCAACAAAAGCTGCGCCATAAAACAAAACGTCGTACTCTTTTTTACCGTCATATTCTGGAACAATCGGATTTTTAGAGCAATCAACGGGAAGATAATAAAGTTTTGGAGCAAGAGCAAAGTCCTTGCTGAAATAATCAATATTAACGTAAGAATAGTCAAACACCGCGTAGGCATTATGAAGTATTTCGAGATAATTTGGTGTCAACCAACGGTCGCTAACCGTTTGCTCCATTTGAACCACAACGTAAAGTCGCGGAAATTTCTTTAAAAATTGGGGACAAATGATAATATACGGAATATCCTCATAAAAATCCACCGAATTTATGTGTATTTCAGGCTTTAAGCCAAATTTTGACAAGCAGTCTCCGATAATATTGGCATTATACATTGTGTGCTCGGTTGCAATAATTCCAACACGTTCGCAATTTTTAAAAATTTCCAAGCCTTCTTCGTGGGTTACTACGTCGAAGGTGATTTTTTGCTTTTTCATTCCTTTGATAAACGAAATCACAGGACTTATTATTTTCTTCACCGCGGCATGTCGCTTGCTACCTCTCGGAAGCAATTTTTCTATAATTTTATTTTTAGGCATACAAAATCCTCTCAAAT
>JAZNEE010000116.1:0-5085 GCA_045588405.1 Acutalibacteraceae bacterium | reverse complement strand
GAATAAGCTTTTCGGGGAACTGATAAGGACCGTAGTTGTTTGAGCAACGAGTGATGTTTATGGGTAACTTATAGGTATCGTGATAAGCCTGAACAAACATGTCGGCAGAAGCTTTTGAAGAAGAATAAGGTGAATGGGGGCAAAGGGGAGTGGTTTCCATAAAGAAGCCGGTTTCACCCAAAGAACCATAAACCTCATCGGTCGAAACCTGATGGAATTTAACTCCTTCACGATAGGTATCGTCACCGGTAGACCAAGCCTTTTTAGCAATGTTAAGAAGATTAACGGTGCCAAGAACGTTGGTTTTAACAAAAATCTCGGGATCGCTGATACTGCGGTCAACGTGGCTTTCAGCTGCAAAGTTTACAACGTAGTCGATTTCGTTTTCATCAAAAATCTTCTGAATTGCATCGTGATCGCGAATGTCTGCCTGAACGAACGAGTAGTTGGGGTTGTTTTCAACCGAAGTAAGGTTTTCAAGGTTGCCCGCATAGGTCAAAGCGTCAACGTTGATGATTTTGACATCGTCGTATTTGCCAAGCATGTAAATAATAAAGTTTGAACCGATAAATCCGGCACCACCGGTAACGAGATATGTTTTCATAAAATTTTTCTCCTATCTGTTTTGTTTTATATAAACGGTTTAAACCGTTTGTTCCATTTTGTCCAAATTTACAATATATTCTTTAAGGGCAACTTCCCAGTCGCGCATTTTATCGCCAACGGTTTCTTCAAGGTGAAGGTTGCGAAGAGAAGAAAAAGCGGGACGTTTTGCTTTTCGTGCCGATTGTTCGGTAGAACAAGGGGAAACTGAACAAGGGATATTTGAATATTCAACAATCCTGCAAGCAAAATCAAACCAAGTACATTCGCCCGATCCTGTGCAATGGTAAATGCCATAGTTTTCAGTTTCACCAATAAGCAACAGATGATAAGCCAAGTCGTTTGCATTGGTGGGATTTCCACGTTGGTCGTTTACAACGTTTAAAACACCTTTTTCTTTAGCAACACGGCGAATGGTTTTAACGAAGTTATTACCGATATAACCATAAAGCCAGGATGTTCTAACAACAAAATGCTTTTTGCAAGCGGCGGCAACCTTTAGTTCGCCGTGGTATTTTGAAATACCGTAAGCGGTAACAGGATCGCATTCATCGGTTTCAACGTAAGGCACTGTTTCATCACCATGGAAAACATAGTCGGTCGAAATGTGGATTATCTTAGCTCCAATACATTCGGCAGCCTTTGCAAGGTTTTCGGGGCCTAGTGCGTTGATCTTTTCGGCTAACTCCAAATTGTCTTCACAACCGTCAACATTGGTCATTGCAGCACAGTTGATAATAATGTTGGGCTTGTGTTCGGCAACAAATTTCAAAACAGCATCAGTATCGGTGATATCAAGCTTGTCAACGTCAACTGCTATAATCTCACAGTTTTTGTATACGTCGGGGAGCTTGCCGATTGAGTTGTTGTCGTTTTGGAGTAACGAAGTTAGCGCGTTTCCAAGCTGACCGTTACTGCCGGTGATCAGTATTTTCATAAAACTCACCTTGTCTTTCTGTGTTTCCATAAAAATTTAAACATTGATGATATATGAATCATTAAATATTTAAAACTTTTTGAACTGCTTCTTTCCCAACAGTGAATAACGTGTGATGAGGGAATAAACAAAATCTTACCATATTCTTTTGCTCTCAAAGTTAAGTCGGCGTCTTCAAGGTACATAAAGAAACGGTCATCAAAGCCACCCAATTTTTTAAACACTTCGGTACGCATTACGAAAAAGCAACCGGTGCAAAGATCAATCTCGGTAGGTTCAGAAAAGGTCTCATTTGAACGTGTATATTCCGCAACTGCACCTTTGAAAAAAGGAAGTCGGCGACCCAAAAGATATTTGAGGGTTGGCCTTCGCTTTGGCAACACCTGTTCTTCTCCACCGGGGAATAAAATCCTGGGAGTAACCATCGCCACATCCTTATGAGCGTCGAGATATTCACAAAGTTCGGTCAAAACATCACAGTCAATTCTAATGTCCGGATTGACAACAGCGTGATATTCGGAATCAAGCAAAGAAATAACCGCGTTGTGTGCTTTACCGAAACCTATGTTGCTTTCATTTTTTATTATTTCCGCATTACCAATTTCGGCAACCGTTTCAAGAGTGTTGTCGGTTGAGGCATTGTCGGAAATATAAAGCTTGTAATCAACGCCTTTTGTGTGTTCTTTAATGGAAGAAACAGCCGAACCTATAACATCGGCGCTGTTGTATGTTACTATACATACTGATAATTTTTTGCTCGGCATTTTAACCTCCGCAGAAGTAACGTGAAATCACAGTCACTGTAAAAAACATATTTTGCTACATTATATCATATATATTCATATTTTTCAACACGATTTATTTTATATTTTTATATAAAGCATTACGTATTGACATTCAAGTTATGATTGATTAGAATATTTATTACGATATATATTGTTAGGAGTATTGAAATGTCCGAAAATTCAGCTTGTAATGAGCAATACAATATAACGGATAAGTTGGAAAAGGTAAGGGAAGAATCACCTCATGAAGGTCATCGAGACAGAATGAGGGAGAAATTCAGAACAAATGGTTTTAAAGGCATGAACGACCACGAAGTTCTTGAAATGATTTTGTACCATTCAATTCCGCGAAAAGACACAAACGAGATCGCGCATAACCTTATAAATTCTTTTGGATCGTTTGCCGGTGTTTTGGAGGCTACCGAGGATCAACTCAAAGGAGTGCCGGGTGTTACTCCCCAATCGGCGTTTTTACTTAGTATGATTTTGCCGATATTAAACGTGTACAGCAAAAGAAGCGGTGATAGAATCAAACTTAAAACTCCCGAAGAATGCGGTGAGTTTTTGAAAATGCAGTTACAGGGCAAGCAGAAGGAATGTGTTGTGTTAATGTGTCTCAGCAGCGCTTGTACCGTTCTTTATGTTGGTGAAATCTGCGATGGAGATGCGCGGAACGTTGTTGTTAACATTAGAAAGATAGTTGAAATCGTGTTGAAATATCCTAAAACAGCTGCTGTTTTATTGGCTCATAATCATCCCGGTGGACTGGCGTTACCTTCAAGGGATGATATTAGCGCAACAACTGAGATAAGAAAATTGCTTGGTGCCATGGATATAAACTTTGTTGACCACATCATAGCAACAGATGATGATTATATTTCCATGGCCACTTCCAACGGATTTGCAGAGATTTTTAAATAGTGTATTTTATTTAAAAATTTCGTTGACAAAATGTTTTTCCAAGGTTATAATGTACTAAGATAGATGTATTGCATACAAATTGTTGTGTTTTGGAGGAAAACAGGTAATGAGAAAATCAGTCAAAAGATTCCTTTCGGTTGTTCTCACCGTTGCAATGATGATGGTTTGCTTTATGGCTGTGCCTACCACAACAGTATCGGCAGATACTACCAATAATATTGTTGTTGAAGCAACTTCGGTCGATGCAATGCCGGGAGATACTGTGCAGGTTAATATTAACATCAAAAGCAATCCCGGAATAATTGCTATGATGCTTTATGTCGAGTACGACAAAAGTTTGCTCACCCTCGTTGGCGCTGAGGATAAAGGCGTTCTAGGTACGAGCCAGTTTTCGGATACTTATGGCAGTCCGTTCTGTCTTGCTTGGAGTGATGGTGGCGCAATATCTAACCATACCGTAACAGGCACAATTGCAACACTCACTTTTAAGGTTGCAGATAATGTTGCAAAGAACACCTCGGCAACAATTAGTCTTTCAACCAAGAGCGTTAATGATATTTTGAGTGTTAATACCAGCACTTTGGAAACCAACCCCGTAACTCCTGATTTTACCAATTCTAATGTAAATATTTTCCCATTTACCTTCTCAAGTTCTTCCATAACAATGTATGATAACATTTCTATGAACTTCAAGGTTAAAAGTGAGCTGTTCACAAAGTTTGGTTATACAAATCCTTATGTAGTGTTCGAATTTAACAATCAAACTTATGAACAAAAGGTGTTTACCGAGAATAAGGGACAGTACTCGTTCACTTTCGAAGATATCGGACCTAAGCAGTTAAAAGATGAAATAAAAGCTACTTTGTATGCAACTAAAAACGGCCAGCTTAAGAATGCAACAGTTAATTTTAGTGTTTCGGCATATTGCTATGGTATGTTAGCGGCATACGGCGCAAATTCCAATTATGCAGAGTTAAGCACTTTGCTTGTTGACTTGCTCAATTATGCAACAAATGTTCAGCTTTACACAAATTATAAAAGCAATAATTTAATCAATGCAGATTTGACTGATGCTCAGAAGGCAATGGCTACCGCAACAGCTCCCACACTTGCTTCAGATGCAAATATGACCCACAAGACCATTAGTAATCCTTCTGTAACGTTTTCCGGTGTCGGCCTTAAGTTGTCAGAAACAGTTGAGATCAGAGTCACAATCTCTGCAGCTGATATAAATGGACTTAAATTGAAGGTTGTTAGTGAAGATAGCGGATATACATGGTATGTGGATGCTTCTAAATTTGTTAAAAAGAGTGGCAATGACTATTACGTATATTTTAACAGTTTGAAAGCAATTCAAATGCGAGAGGTTGTAAACATCTCTGTTGTAAAAGACGGTGTTGAAGTAAGTAATACTGTCAGATATGATATTGAATCATACGCATATTTGGCAAGACAACAAACCAACCCTGATTATGATAGTCTTAAAAATGTAACTGAATCCATGATGAAATATGGCGATTCAGCTTATAAATACATTTATTAATTTTATAAAGGAGAATAGTTATGGAAAAGAAACAGTTTGTTGAGTCAAAGCTCGAGATCATTGAGATCGTATCGGAGGATATTATTTCCACTAGCCCCGACACCGAGTTGCCCGATCTTGATTTCTAATTGAGTGATGCTATTTTAAATGATTGATTAAAAAAACGCGATGGGAAACCAACGTTTTTTTTTATGCTGAAAAACATCTTGAGGTTTATTTATTTTGAGTAAAAATATCGATTTTCTGCTTGCAATGGGCAAAAATGTGTGCTATAATGAACAAAAGAAATAAAAACG
>JAZNEE010000115.1:0-2103 GCA_045588405.1 Acutalibacteraceae bacterium | reverse complement strand
TCTTTGATATAAAATTTTCGTGCACAAAATTCGATGTCAAATTAGCATGTTTCTATTTGTATATAACGCACAATAAAAATGTAGTATGGTGTTTGTTTAACATCTACCCACCTATAGCCGCACCCATAAAAAATCTTCTGAAACCCGCTATATTAAAGGAAAATTTTTACAGACAAAAATTTATGGTGTTCTCTTGACATTTTCCCCAGCGACAACTTTCTCCAAGTTTTTCCATTTTTCGATATAAAAGTGTTGAAAATAATTTTTCGTAGTTGCTATATTATAATAACAACTTCATAGTGTGACGGAAAGATATAAATAAAGCGGAGTGCAATCACTCCGCTTTATTTATTATATTTTGATGTTTCCTTTTGCTTTTCGCATTGCAATAATTCGGTTCATTTCATTGTAAACAATCATAAAACCTTCGTCAACGCCCATACCGGGTTTTGCAAGCATTTGAACCGGCTTTGTAGCCATAGCGCAGTGAACGCAAACCTGCGCACTACGGTCGGTTTCGTTACAGGTACCGCCTTGGTAAGCGCCGATGCCATGCTCTTTACAGTAAAGTACTGCTTCAATTGTGTTATTTACACCGCCAAGGTCGGGGGTTTTGATTTGAACCATATGTCCTGCTTTGTTATCAACAAAGAGTTTAATATCTTCTAAAGTGTTGCACCATTCGTCGGCAACCAACTCAACATCACAACCGCGGCTGTCAAGTTCTTTTGTAAGACCTGCAAGGGCGGTTATTTGGGTTTCGCGGTCACAGTCGCAGTCCATAGGACCTTCAATTCTAAGCTTAAAAGGCTTTGCAATTTTGCCGAGTTCTTCAATATAGTCAGCCATTTCTTTATAGTTGTTATTGCCAAATGCTGCGCCGATTGTACCGTAAACGTCAATGTGCATAACAGGGTTATAATCGGCATTTGCACGGTTGTTTAGGATGCGGTCACGAAGCCACGCAACATATTCGGCTAACTTTTCGCCTTTTCTGCCAAGCTTGGTATCAATATTATTTATAAGAGCGTGAGGAAGAACGGTAGCACCTTTAATAATCATTTTATCGGCATTGTCGTAACGGTCATCACCTGACTGCGTGAATAACGGAATAGGTTCAAGTGATACCTCGCATCCGTATTCATCAGCCACAACTTCGCACATCATACGGCCGCTTGCTTTTGCTACAGCGTCAAGTATTGCTTGTGACAAACCGTAACGAATGGCGGTGTGTAAGCGTTTGCCGTCAATTTCAATAGCCTCCATCATAGCACAAAGATTACGGAAATTATCTGCTTCTTTGCCTACGAGTTCGGGTTTTATATATTTATCGATAACAGGAATGAAATCCTTTGCAAGGAATAGTGGGTCGCGTCCGCCTGCGCCAGAGTACTGCACTGCGGCACAGTCGCCAAATGCTACCTGACCATCTTCTAAAACGAGCATAACCGAGATTGATTCACCTGCTTGGCGAACGGCTGTAAAGCCTTCGGTTACGGGATTTCCAACATAGAATACACCGTCGTGGTCTGCACCTTGCTTTATTGCACGTTGGTCGTCAAAGTAAAACCCTGTGCGACCTGCGGAGCATACAACATCTATAATTTTCATAAATTTAACCTCCTTAGTATTTTGGACGTCCTACTAAACGACCTTTACCGATTGAATAAACATCGTCAATAACCATCTGGAATGACACCTTGCGTTTTTCAAATGCGGCGCGTTCTTCAATTTTGGATTTGTGGAAATCTTTAAGTTCCTTAGAGAAGGGAAGATTACCCATATCTAAAATACGAACTGCACCATCGTTATCACGACAAGGCAACATTTTACCTGCATTAAAACGGCAGGGTGCGAAAGGAACGTCGAGAACACCTGCTTCAACGCCTCGGCAAACACCAACCGCAATATCACCTTCACCGAGTTCAAAGCATTTATCAACAATAGCACGCGTTTCAAGCTTGATGATTTCTTTTTCGCTGTCAAGACGTACATCATTAAAGGTTTGGTCGCTTAACATATTTACAACCTGTTTTGTGCAGCGAAGTCCCTCAGCGTTGGCTTCCATTGTGGGGATACCAACCGCTTCGTGAGGTGTTTTAA
>JAZNEE010000114.1:0-2742 GCA_045588405.1 Acutalibacteraceae bacterium | reverse complement strand
CTGTCTTGCCTCGATAACAGCTGCAGCGATGGTAGAAGCGATAAGCTTTACAGCGCGGATAGCGTCGTCGTTACCGGGGATAACTGCGTCGATTTCATCAGGATCGCAGTTGGTGTCAACAATAGCGATAATGGGAATGTGGAGCTTCTTAGCTTCCTGAACAGCGATTCTCTCTTTTCTGGGGTCAACGATGAAGAGAGCACCGGGGATTTTTTCCATGTTCTGGATACCGCCCAAGAACTTCTCGAGCTTTTCGATCTCGAGTTCAAGACCGATAACTTCCTTTTTGGGAAGAAGATCGAAAGTGCCGTCTTCTCTCATCTTGCGGAGCTGGTTAAGACGAGCAATTCTGGTACGGATGGTGCGGAAGTTGGTGAGCATACCGCCGAGCCAACGTGCGTTTACGTAAGGCATAGAGCAGTTGATAGCCTCTTCCTTAATGGAATCCTGAGCCTGCTTCTTGGTACCAACAAAAAGAATGTCCTTACCTTCAGCGGCGATGTCACGGGCAAAAAGATATGCCTCGTTGAGCTTCTTAACGGTTTTCTGCAAGTCGATGATGTAGATACCGTTACGCTCGGTGAAAATGTACTCAGCCATTTTCGGGTTCCAGCGACGGGTCTGATGTCCGAAATGAACACCGGCCTCGAGCAGCTGTTTCATAGATACTACTGCCATTTTTATTTCCTCCTTCGGTTATACCGCCGCATCCGCTTTTATTGACGGCTTTCCTGCAACAAACAGGCACCGTTTCGTCACTTTACGGATACGTGTGAATTATTTAGCCCAGAGTTGGCACACTCTAAGCCGATGTATTATAACACAAGCGTTTTAAAAATGCAATACCTTTTTTGCATTTTTTCTTGTGTTTTAAAAACGGAGCAACAAATTCCTTTGTTGCTCCGTATAAAACCAATTACGTTATTCTATTGTAACCTTAATGTCAACACTTTTCATGGAATACTTATTGCTAAGTTTATCCCAATCAATGTTGCCATATCCCGAAATGCATTCGGAAGCATCCTTGTCTCCAACTTTCAAAGAATAAGACAAGCTATGACCTGTGGCCAACGCCGACAATTTTACAAGCGACTCATACTTACCTTTTGTGTAGAACGACGTACCCTGTGTGTCGGAACTTGCTATTGTTCCCTTGCCGTTTACTAACTTGCCACTTGCATCGAATTCCGAAATCACTGATCCGTCTTTAGCATAAACTTTAACGCCTTCAAGCTTATTGAGTTCTGCACAGCCTAACTCTCTATATAAGTTATTTGCCATCTCGACGCCCATCATGTTAAATGCTGTTTGACTAAAATGAACGGGAATTCTATCCACTGGGTTTTGGTCCATCAGTGAAACGTCACATGTTTCGCTAATGGTCGAAAGCAAAAACAAGTTATCGATTTCATTGCAAAGTTCATATTGTGCAGTGCGAGCAACGGTCAACATCATGCTGTCCTGTGCAGTCGTCGAATAACTGCCCTCGGTTTGACCGCGTCTGTGCTGACGAGGAACTGCTATTCCTCCAAAGTCAAGACCAAGATCCTTCATAAAACCTTCGTGCATGCTTTTAAAGGCAGTGCAATAACTGTCGGAATCGAATACGGTGTTTGGCTTATAGGCGTTAAACTCCTCGTTTTCACCTTGAATGAAAATGTATCCGGCATATACAATGTTATATTTCTTACTGAGTGCCTCATAGGTGGCTTTATAATTTATTATTGCGTCTGCATAAAGTCTGTATTTGCCACGTTGAGGACAATTAGAGCAAACATAATCTTCAGGGTTAGGCACCCACTCGTGCATACATACGCCGCCTTGTGCCGCTTGAACGAACACGGTTTTTGTGCCTGTCAATTTGCTCCAAGTTGTTCCAAACGGAGGAGTAACACCACTGCCTAAATTGGATTTGCTGTAACTGCTTCCTCTGCTAAGCTCGGTCAAACTTCCAAATTGCTCTGTTGTGTGAACAATGCCCACTTCACTCGGAACTAATGGCTCTTCGGGGAATGGTGCGACGTCGGGGCTTTGGTAATAGTAAGAACGCTGCGACAAATATCCTGCACCGGTTCCTGCGTTGGATTGTCCAGCCACCAAAATCAAAGATATATCTTCTTTTTTAGGGTCATACGGACGATTTGATTTAAACTTTTCTACTGTGTGTGATTTAACCTTGATTTCTAACACTGCTTTATCATCTGCCTTATCGGTTGTCGATGCTGTATCTGAACCGTTTGTAGATGTTGTATCTGTGCCGCCTTTATCTTGACCGCAAGCAACAGCCGAGAACAGTAAACAGAAAACTAAAAGCATTACAACTAACTTTTTCATTACGATTACTCCTTTTTGTGTGATAGTACCATAGTACAACAAATCAAAAAGCAAGTCAATATTTTTATTTATACATTTTTTGCAATTTCTTTAACCTTTTATGCAAGGTCTTGCTTTAACAATTTGGAACTTAATACATTAACGTTATTCTATGGTAACCTTCACGTCAACACTTTTCATGGAATACTCCTTATTGAGCTTATCCCAATCAATGTTGCCGTATCCCGAAACCAAGTTTGAAGCATCCTTGTCTCCTACTTTTAAAGAGAATGACAAGTTATGACCTGTTGCCAAAGCCGACAATTTTATAAGTGACTCGGGCTTGCCTTTGGTGTAGAACGAAGTGCCCTGTGTGTCGGCTTTTTCTAACGTTCCTTTGCCGTTTACCAAATTGCCGCTTGCATCGAA
>JAZNEE010000113.1:0-2611 GCA_045588405.1 Acutalibacteraceae bacterium | reverse complement strand
GCACCCTGCATCAAAGCATCAATATCGGCACCTGCAACTGCGATAGGAAGAAGTCCAACAGCGGTGAGAACCGAGAATCGACCACCAACATCATCGGGAACAACAAAACTTTCATAGCCTTCACTATCTGCAAGCTGTTTTAAAGTACCTCTTGCCTTATCGGTTGTGCAGTAAATTCTCTTGACTGCTTCTTCGTGACCGTAACGGCTTTCAAGATATTCTCTAAACACTCTGAAAGCAATAGCAGGCTCGGTAGTGGTGCCCGACTTGGAAATAACGTTAACCGAAACACGCTTGCCTTCACAAATCTTCAAAAGATCTTGCACAGCGCTTCCGCTTATGCTGTTGCCTGCAAAGTAAATGTCGGGAGTGTTTTTAGGTAAATTGTTGTAAAGCGGAGATTTTAAGAATTCGATTGCGGCTCTGGCTCCTAAGTAGCTTCCGCCAATTCCTATAACTATAAAAACATCGGTATCGGAAATGATTTTTTCTGCGGCCTTTTTAATACGAGCAAACTCTTCCTTATCATAATCCACAGGAAGATCTACCCAGCCGAGAAAATCGTTTCCGAGACCGGTTCTGTCATTGAGCATTTTATGTGCAACGGATACTTGGGCTTCCAGTCCTGCGAGGTCTTCCTCTGCAAGGAACTGTGCGGCATATCCATCTTTAAATTTGATTGCCATTGGTAACATCCTTTCACCGCAAACTCAGAAAAGTTGCAACTCTAAACTATTTTGTTGTTCTTATTATACAATAACATCGTCACTTTTTCAACTGATTTTTATAAAAAATTTACTAAAAATTGAAGTTTTTGACCGCTAAGGTTTGCAAACGCTAAAGCATTTTTTCAGAAGTTCTGCAAAAATCTTAAAAAACGTGTTTTTTTCGACAGTCTTAGCGGCAACTATCTTAACCGTTCCGATTTCTTTGCCATCGAGAAAAATCCTTGTGACACCTATCTGCTGACCTTTTTCGATAGGTGCTACTAGTTCTTCGGGCAATTCTGTCACCTGACTCAACTTGCCTACTTTCGATTTTTCTATCAAAAACGTTTTATCTTCGTTGCATTCGGGCGTAACGTAATCTGCAACTCCGTTTTTAACATTTATATCGGTCAATGACGGTGGATCGGCCGTAACGGTAACATTGGTCCAATTTGCGAAACCGAAATCGAGTAGTTTTCGGGCGCCGTTGAATCGGTCGTTGCTGTTTTGTGCACCCATAACTACCGCAACAAGCTCGGTTCCTTTACGCTCGGCCGTTGCAGTAAGGCAAGCGCCTGCACCCGAGGTAGTTCCCGTTTTAAGTCCGGTGCATCCTTCGTAATATCTAACCAACTTGTTCGTGTTTACAAGCTCTGATTCGCCATTTCGCAACGAATCCATCCAAACGGTTGAATAGTTTTTTATAAGCGAGTGTTTTATGAGTTCTTTAGACATAACGGCAATATCGTAAGCACTGGTTAAATGCCCTTCTGCATCAAGCCCCGAACAGTTGACAAAATGAGTGTCTTTAAGTCCCAGTTGTGCTGCTCTTTCGTTCATCATTGCCACAAAGCCTTCTTCACTGCCTGCTATTGCTTCACCCAAAACGACCGTAGCGTCGTTGGCACTGCCTATGACCGTGGCTTTAAGCAGGTCGTTTACCGACATTTGTTCATTCGGTTCAAGCCAAATTTGCGACCCACCCATTGAACAAGCGTGAGGGCTTGCACTAAGCATTGTTTCCAAAGTGAGTTGTCCTGCATCTATCGCCTCCATTATAAGCAAAAGCGCCATGACCTTGGTTATTGAAGCGGGTGGCAGTTTTAAATGGCTTTCTTTTTCATAAAGCACGGTACCGGTTGAAACGTCCATCAAAATGCAAGACTTCGCCGGTATTTCAAGCTCGGTTGCAACGGTTGCCACCGCTTCGGTAACGTCAATTATTATTGGGTCTGTGAGTTCTGTGTGGTTATATTCGGTGACTATTGATTTATCAATAACCTCATCTTCATCCACCTCGTCAGCACAAACCGTTTGCGAGCAAAAAAGCAACGCAAAGCCAACCATAATCGCGGTTGTTTTCTTAAACAAATTCATATCCATATCCTCCTTAAAATATGGATATGCCGTGATTTGCTTTTTAATGAAAAAACCGCACAAAGTAAAACTTTGCGCGGTTTTAATTTTTTAATATTTAATTATTTTTTAGATGCAACAGCTTCTTTTGCCTTTTCCACAATGTTTTTGGCTCTGAGACCAAAGATATCAAGAAGCTCGTTAGCAGGACCCGACATACCAAAGGTGTCGTTCACGCCAACCTTCAAAACGGGTACGGGGCAGGTTTCTGTTACAACCTCTGCAACGGCCGAGCCAAGACCACCAATAACCGAATGCTCTTCAGCGGTTACGATAGCACCGGTCTCCTTGGCAGCCTTAATAATAATATCACGGTCAATAGGCTTGATAGTAGCCATATTAATAATTCTTGCACTGATACCTTCGGCAGCAAGAAGCTCGTAAGCCTCCAAAGCCTCTTTTACCATTAGGCCGGTGGCTATAACGGTAACATCGGTACCGCTTTTGAGTTCAACACCCTTGCCAATTTCAAACTGATAATCATCATC
>JAZNEE010000112.1:0-2828 GCA_045588405.1 Acutalibacteraceae bacterium | reverse complement strand
ATTATCGACGTTCTCGAGGATATGGCTTCTGCCATCGGTGAGATCAACGAGCAGCTCGACGCTGTTGACGAAGATCTTGCAACTCTCGAAGAGGATTTCTACGAGGATGAGGAATATGATTACGACGATGATGAGGATGACGATGACTTCTGCTATGAAGTTGAGTGCCCCACTTGTAACGATGTTATCTACCTCGATGAAGAAATGATCGATGAAGGTGGCATTAAGTGCCCCAACTGTGGCGAAGAGCTTGAGTTTGATTTCTCTTGCGACTGCTGCCCCGGTTGCTCTGAAGACGAAGAATAATTTTTGTACTGTTTCTGAAAAATAGAAGCGTTACTGAACAAATTGGCATCCGTGGTGACGCGGATGCCTTTTTTTTGAGGTGTAAAATGATTACCGAATCCAAATTGCAATATAATTGTGTCACCGCCGAAGAAAACCGCGATGTTTCGGTTATAATTGTTTGCGGTGGAAGTTCAACCAGAATGAACGGCATTGACAAAATGTTCGCAACCATTGGCGGCATGCCGGTTGTAGCAGTCACCATATCAGCTTTTCAAAACTGTAAAGCGGTTGATAATATTGTTATTGTTACCAAAGCCGAAAACGTTTTGAAAATGCAAAAATTGTGTGAAGAATATGATTTTTCTAAGGTTTGCGATATAGTCGAGGGTGGCAGTTGTCGTCAACGTTCGGTCGCAAACGGACTTGATATGGTTAAAAGCGGTATTGTGCTTGTACATGACGGAGCAAGACCGTTTGTTTCAAACGATTGTATTTTAAGGGTAGTTGATGCTGCTAAAAAATACGGCGCTGTTACTTGTGCTGTCAAGCTTAAAGACACCGTAAAGCAAATAAAGTCCGATGGTCTTGTTATTTCAACTCCTGACAGAGCTTCACTAGTGGCTGTTCAAACGCCCCAAGGCTTTGAAACCGAACTTTATAAAGCATGTGTTGAAAATAAACAGTTTGATTTGGATAAATTCACCGACGATTGCTCGATAGTTGAGGCTTGTGCTCATTCGGTTTATACCGTTGATGGTGATTATGAAAATATCAAAATCACCACAGCAGAGGATTTGGAATATGCCGACTTTTTATTAAGAAAGGGTAAGTGAAAATGAAACTCAGAATTGGTCACGGATACGACGTGCATAAGTTTGCTGAAAACCGTAAGTTGATTTTAGGTGGCGTTGAAATTCCTTATGATTTGGGTTTGCTTGGCCATTCCGATGCCGATGTGTTGCTTCACGCTATATCCGATGCTTTGCTTGGTGCCGCCGCTTTGGGGGATATTGGCAGACATTTTCCCGATACCGATGAAAAATATAAAGGCGCCGATAGCCGAGTGTTGTTAAGAGAAGTTGTCAAGAAACTTTATGATAAAGGTTATAAGGTTTCGAATGTTGATGCAACTGTTATAATGCAAAAACCCAAACTTGCAAGCTATATTCCTAAAATGGTGGAGAATGTTGCAAATGATTGCGGTGTACCGCTTGATTGCATAAATATTAAGGCCACAACCGAAGAAAAACTTGGGTTTACAGGTAGTGGTGAAGGTGCTGCTGCTCATGCGGTTTGCATTATAGAGGGTATAACCGAGGCTTAAAAAGAATATATATCATCGGGTGATGATATGCTGTTCTTGAATTTTAAAGTTACAAATTTTAGTCGTTTTGTTATACCTTTCGCAGTTGTAATAACTGCAGTAGTACTTTTGTTTTATTGTTTTAATGACTCACGGCAAAACGTTACAACGTCTATACATATCAATGAGGATTTTTCTCCTGCAACTTATATAAGCTCGTTCGGTCCTGAGGTTGATACATCGAAACTTAAGGTTGATGAGGTTACTGTGCCACAGGAGTTTGGGGAAGTATATACCTCGTATAACAATATCCAAAAATCCCAAGGCTTTGACCTTGAGAAATATAAAGGCAAGACGCTCAAAAGATACACATATCCCGTCACAAATTATCCCGATGGGTCGAAATTTGTTTTCGCAGAAGTGTTGGTTTTTGAGGGTGTTATAGTTGCCGCAGATATATATTCAACCGAATCGGGTGGGTTTATATCGGCATTAAAATAAACTATGGAGGTGCAAACGTCTTTGGAAAGGCTTGATAAATTAGTTTCATCTGCAGGCTCTGTTTCAAGGACAGATGCCAAACAGCTTATAAAACACGGTAGGGTAACGGTTGATGGTAAAACGATTAAAGATTGTGGTTATAAGACGGAAGAAACTTCGGTCATAACCATTGACGGAGAACCTGTTACCTATAAAAAATTTGTTTATTATATGCTCAATAAACCGAAAGGCGTTTTGTCGGCATCAAACGATAAATCGCGAGAAACCGTGGTTGATATAATTGCTGCAAAGGTCAAAAGAAACGGTCTTTTCCCGGTTGGAAGACTTGACAAGGATACAACAGGATTTTTGATTGTAACCGACGATGGTGATTTCGGTCACAAGGTTATTTCACCCAAAAGCATGGTTGAAAAAGAATATTACGCTTTGGTGGACAAACCTATATCTGACAGTGATATAAAAACGCTTGAACAAGGCGTAACTCTTGCTGACGGAACTGTGTGCCGACCGGCAAAGGTTTCGGTTTTGAGTGACGACCGATGTACCGTTTCAATAACAATTACCGAAGGTAAATATCACGAGATAAAGAGAATGCTCGGAGTTGTTGGTGCGGGTGTTAATGAGCTTCACCGACACAGAATAGGTAAAGTTGTTCTGGATAACAAATTAGGCTTTGGCGAGTATCGTGAATTGACGCATGAGGAATTACTAATTTTAATGATTTAGACAAAATTAT
>JAZNEE010000111.1:0-7008 GCA_045588405.1 Acutalibacteraceae bacterium | reverse complement strand
TACCGGAAGTGCCAGAGGCACAAAATTGGAAACACTTGAAGGTGTTGAAGTAAGACCTACTACCGATAAGGTTAAAGAGGCGATATTCAGCGCCATTCAGTTTGATATTGAGGGAAGACGTGTACTCGATCTTTTTGCAGGTTCGGGTCAGCTTGGAATCGAGGCTTTGAGCCGTGGTGCCGAAAAAGCTGTGTTCACCGATATCAATGCTTCGGCTATCGAGGTTGTTAAACGCAACGTTAAAAAAGCAGGTTTTGAAAAGCAGGCTGTTATCAGCAAAGGTGATTACTCACAGTTTTTGCAGTTCACCAAAGAAACTTTTGATATAGCGTTTATCGACCCGCCTTACGGTCAAGGCTTGGTTGCCGATGCTGTTTTAAAAACTGCCGCTAAAATGAGCGATCACGGCATTATTGTTTGTGAACATTCTGCCGACGTTGAAATCCCCGAAAAAGCAGGTGAGTTTACAGTTTATCGTCAATATAAATACGGTAAGCTTGTAACTGTTACTATTTATAAAAAACAAACGGAAGGTTGAAAATATGCATAATATGACGGCTATTTGCCCGGGTAGTTTTGATCCGGTTACGGTTGGTCACCTTGACATAATCCGCCGTGCCGCTGCGATGTTTGATAACGTTATCGTTGTTGTTATGGCCAACGCTGCCAAGCATCCCAGCTTCACCGCAGAAGAAAGAATGCAAATGATTGCCGAAGCTACTGCCGATTTAGGTAATGTTACGGTCGACCAGTATGACGGCTTGCTTGCCGATTATGCCGCAATGCGCGGCGCGGGAGCAGTTGTTAAAGGACTTCGAGCAATGTCGGATTTTGAGTATGAGTTCCAGATGGCGCTCACCAATAAAAAACTCAATCCGAATTTTGAAACGGTTTTCCTTACCACAAGTGCCGATAACATGTATTTGAGTTCGAGCATGGTTAAGGAAATTGCCCGAATGGGTGGGGATATACGGGACTTTGTGCCCGATGTCATACATGACAGCATTGTCAAAAGACTGGAAAGCGAAAGGAAGTATGATCTATGAATATGGACGATCTTATTGAACAGCTTGACGAAGTGTTGGATTCCGGCTTTAAAATGCCCGGAAAACGCGTAGTAGTCGATATCGAGAAGGTAAGAGCAATAGTCGATGACATGCGCATGACTATGCCAAACGAAATCAAGCAGGCAAAGAGTATTGTTGCCGACCGTGCCGACATCATTAACGATGCTAAGCGCGAAGCAGATGCTATTGTTCGCACAGCAGAGGAAAGAGCCGCTGCATTGGTAGCTCAGGAAGAAATCACCAAGCTCGCACGTGCAAAAGCAGGTGAGGTACTTGCTGCAGCTCAGAAGAAGAGCCGTGATATGCGTCGTGCCGCTCAGGATTTTGTTGACGATTTGATGGCAAGAGCAGATGAGCAGCTTACTGCTAATTTGGGTGAAATCAAAAAGACTCGCGCTGCTTTGCGTCAGCAGATTCCCCCTGCAAACAATTCACAGATTTCGGAATAATAAGTACATAAAAACCGCAACTCTTAAAAGGAGTTGCGGTTTTTCTTTGCTAAAATTTACTTTATGTTAAAACTTGGTTGATTGACAGAAATATCGTTTGGGTGTATAATATTTTATTATGCGAAAGGAGTGTGATACCATGAAAAATATAAGTAGATCGTTGCTTGCAGTTGTTGTCGGCATTGTAATGTTGTTTTGTTCGGCTTGTGGCGAGGATTCTAAGAAATTTATTGAGCTTTCATCGGTTAAAGCTCCAACTCTAACTGTTTCAACCGAAAAAATCAACCGTTATAATCCAAATTATACCGATAGCTTCGCTCCATCTTCTGAATATGGTGAATTGGCTCCTTTTGTTGGTGGTGTTTTGGAATATAATGCTGCCGAAGTTGGTGGGGTTAAAAAACCTGTATACGGACTTTGTACTGTTTCGGGGGCTGTGGTTGTCGATCCTGTTTATGATAATGTTATCACACACAAATTAAAAGGTATAACAATTTATGAAATACTTGTTGGTTCCGATAAACGTGAACTTGCCGAAAAACGCTTGCTTATACCAAGCAACGGCAGTTGGATGCTTGAAATCCCGGCAACTCAGCGTGTTTCCAATATAAGCGGTGATGGACTTTTTGCTATCGAACGAGATAGAAAACTATGGCGTAACCACAAAAGAGTTACATTTACTTATTATGATTTTTATTCATTCGACGGCAAACTTATCTTTACATTTGATAAAAAATTGACCCAGGCAACCGATAAGAAGTTCTCGTTAGGAAATTTTGGCGATAAATATATGAACGTCAACGTCGTCAAAACTATCGAGACGGTTGAAAAGAATGAAGAAGGTAAAAACGTAACCGTTAAAACTGAGGAAACTTATGCCTATTTTGTTGGAGTTACGGGCAAAACAGCTTTTAAAAACCTTGAATTTTTGAAGGCAGAGCCTTTTTATGATGGCCTTGCAGTTGTTCAATGCAAAGACGGTAAATATGGTGTTTTAAAGAGTGATGGAACCTTTTTTATAGAACCAAAGTATAATATCATCAATCGCAATCCGTCTGAAGGACTGTTTGCTTGCGGAATCGATAGTTACTTTGTAATATTAAAAAATAACGGTGATGAGGTAACTAAAATTCATTGTGAAAATGCCAATATTGAAATAATTGGCACTGAAAACTTGATTTATAAAAAGACTTTAAAATATAGCGGTAAAACCGAATTTTTTGCTGTCAACCCCGAAGGCGCCTTTGTGTGTAAGGAAACCGGTCAGTTCCCCGATGCCAATTCAGGAAAATATGGCATATTCACTTGTACATATAGTGGTGTGACCGATATTTTCAATAAAAGCGGAGATTCGTTTGCTCAGTTTACCGATTTTGGCAAGCTTTGCGGTGTTTGGAAAAGCTTGGCGGTTGTTGAGGGTAAAAACGGCGGAGTTTGGATCTTGAACGTTGAAAATGGTGAGAAAAGTGACCGAATAAACGGAAAATTTACCGGTATAGCCAATAGCAGATACGCTGTTGTTTCAAATGATGGCAGGTATTTTGTTTATGATTTTGCCAACAAGGTTTTTATTGCCGAAAATGCAGAGTCTGCATTTGATAGCAACGGTATACTGAGCGTTGCAGAGGGTGGATATGTAACTTTGTATGATTGTGATTTGAAAATTCTTGCCCGATACGGCTGTGAAACGGAGGTGCCCAAATGAGAAGATTGTTGGCATCTTTGATTTGTGTTGTTATATTGCTTGGACTTTGTGCTTGCAAAAGTGACGCTACAGATTCGCGTTTTGCTGAGGGTAGTGTGGTTATAACAGCCGAAAACCTGCCCAAACTTGCAGTTACTGAAATAAATGAAAAAATAGCGCTTAATCTAACAATGGCGATACTTGGTTGCGAAAAGGAACAGGCATATACTCTTATCACGGTTTGCAAAACCCCTGATGAATGTTATTCTCTTTTGGCGAACGGCCAGTGTGACCTTGTGATTGCTCATGAGCCTTCAAAATCCGCTGTGGCTACACTTGAAGAAAAGGGTGTTGTTACCCAAAATAAAGTTATTGCTAAGGACGCGTTGGCTTTCATAGTGTGTGAGCAAAGCAGTGTGACCGATTTGACAGTTGAACAGTTGGCTTCTGTTTATTCATCTGAGGTGAATAATTGGAACCAACTAGACTTTCTTGATGGTGAAATTGTCAAATTTAAACCGGATTTGAAATCAGCGGCGGCAAAGGCTTTTGAAAAGTATTTTGAGGTTGATTTGGCAACGGTAAACGTACCTAAAAAACCGATAATAACCGAAAATGGTGAACTTTTTGCCGAACTCCCTTACGATAACGGCAAAAATTCCATCACATTTGGATTGTATAGCGATTTGCAAAGACCTTCAACCGACCGATTTGGACCTAGAAAATATTTGTCGGTAGCAGGAGTTTTGCCTGATGCTCACAACATTCAAGCAGGCACCTATCCTCTCGGATTTGATATTTTGTTAACCTTCAAATCAAATGAAACTGAGGATTCGTTGGCAAGACTTTATAAGGACTGGATACTTTCTGAACAGGGTATGAAAATAATCGGTGGTTCGGGTGTAATATTGCCGATAGCCGGATAATTTTTATTGACAAAAGCCAATAATAAGAGTATAATCAAAATCAATTTCAAGGATATTATATTATAAAAATTAGTGAGGTGAGAATAAATGGACGCGGGCAGTAGTAGTATCGGTGTTAAGCCGCGAGGTAGCATGAGAAAAACGGCCCTTAGTCTGTTTTTCTCGTAAACTTTTGTTAACCTTGCCCTTAATACCGGATGAGAAGTCTTTTTTGGATTTCTCATCCTTTCCTTTTATCTAAATATTTCAAGGAGTGGTATTATGGAAGATTTTGAAATTTTTATATCCGAGGTCAACGAGTTTATTGAAACCAAGCAGTACGTTAAGCTTCGTGAAAAGCTGCAAGACCTCAATCCTGCCGATATAGCGGCTTTATTTGAATATCTTAATGCCAAAGAAACAATTTTGGTATATCGTATTTTACCCAAAGAACTTGCAAACGAGGTCTTTGTTTATATTGATACCGATAAAGCAGAGTTGCTTATAAAAAGTTTCAGCGATCACGAGCTCAGAGAGGTTATAAGTGACTTGTTTTTGGATGATACGGTTGATATCATTGAAGAAATGCCGGCTAATGTTGTTGCACGAATTTTGCATGCAGCTGACCCAACCGTCAGAAGGCAGATAAACGAATTACTGAAATATCCCGAAGACAGTGCGGGTAGTGTTATGACGGTTGAGTACGTTTCACTGCCGAAAGACTACACTGTTTCTGAGGCTTTTAAGAAAATCAGAAGAGAAAGTATCAACAAGGAAACGGTTTACACCTGTTATGTTACCGAAAACCGCAAACTGATTGGTACTGTTTCGGTTAAAGATTTGCTCATGGCCGACGAAGAAGAAAAAGTCGGCGAAATAATGGAAACCAACGTAATCTACGTTGACGCTTACGAGGATAAGGAAATTGTTGCCCAAACCTTCTCGAAGTATGACGTGCTTGCTTTGCCCGTTGTTGATCACGAGCAAAGAATAGTTGGTATTGTCACGGTTGACGATGCTATGGACGTTATGGAAGCAGAGGCTACCGAGGATATTGAGAAGATGGCGGCTATCACTTCGACCGACCGTCCTTATCTTAAAACAGGTGTTTTTAACATTTGGCTTAACCGAATTCCGTGGTTGCTTTTGCTCATGCTTTCGGCAACCTTTACCGGAAGTATAATAAGCTCGTTTGAAGAGGCTTTGACAATGTTCCCGATACTTGTGGCATATATACCTATGCTGATGGGTACAGGCGGTAATGCAGGCGGTCAGTCGTCGGTTACGATTATCCGCGGTATGGCTGTTGGTGAAATAAATCTTCGCGACATTTTAAAGGTCATCTGGAAAGAACTCAGAGTTGCATTGCTTTGCGGTGTAACCTTGGCAGTAACCGGACTTGTAAAGATAATCGTTCTTGATAATTGGTTGCTTCACACCAATGTTTCCTATGGTGAAATCTTGGTTGTCAGCATAACCTTAATGGTAACGGTTTTTGCAGCCAAAATAATAGGTTGCACCTTGCCGATTTTGGCCAAAGCAATAAAACTCGACCCTGCTGTTATGGCAAGCCCGTTCATCACAACCATCGTTGATGCTTTGTCGCTAATGGTTTATTTCTTTGTTGCTTCTAAAATACTGTTTTAATTATAAAAAAACGCTATGTGGGTTCACATAGCGTTTTTTCTTAGTATTATTAATTTTATCAGAAATCAAGTTTTGATTTGATGAATGCGGTAAGGTCTTCAATCTTAACGCGTTCCTGCTGCATTGTGTCGCGGTCACGAACGGTAACACATCCGTCAGTTTCGCTTTCAAAGTCATAGGTGATGCAGAAAGGAGTACCAATCTCGTCTTGACGGCGATAACGTTTACCAATAGAACCGGCATCGTCAAAGTCTACCATATAATCCTTGGCAAGCATCTCGTAAACCTTGCCGGTTTGTTCAGAAAGCTTCTTTGAAAGGGGAAGAACAGCAGCCTTGAAGGGAGCCAAAGCGGGGTGGAGGTGAAGAACTACACGAACGTCGTTCTTCTCAGCGTCGATAACTTCCTCGTCATAAGCATCGCAAAGGAATGCAAGCAATACACGGTCACAACCCAAAGAAGGCTCAACAACATAAGGAATATACTTTTCGTTGGTTTCGGGATCGAAATATTCAAGTGATTTGCCGCTTGCTTCCTGATGACGGCCAAGGTCATAGTTTGTACGGTCGGCAATACCCCAAAGTTCACCCCATCCAAACGGGAAGAGGAATTCGATATCGGTGGTGGCTTTGGAGTAGAAAGAAAGTTCTTCCTTCTCGTGGTCACGCATACGGATATTTTCTTCCTTAATACCAAGGCTCAAAAGCCAATTCTTGCAGTAGTCCTTCCAATAGTAGAACCATTCAAGGTCGGTGTCGGGCTTGCAGAAGAATTCGCATTCCATCTGCTCAAACTCACGGGTACGGAAAATAAAGTTACCGGGAGTGATTTCGTTACGGAAGGATTTACCAATCTGGCAAACACCGAAAGGAAGTTTCTTACGGGTGGTACGCTGAATGTTTGCAAAGTTTACAAAAATACCCTGTGCGGTTTCGGGACGGAGATAAACCTCATTCTTAACGTCCTCGCTAACACCGATAAAGGTTTTGAACATAAGGTTGAATTTTCTGATGTTGGTAAAGTTCTTGCTTCCGCATTCGGGACAAGCAATGCCATTTTCTTTAATAAACTCTTCCATCTGTTCAAAGGTCATACCTTCAGCGTGACCGCCAAAATCTTCAATAAGCTTATCAGCTCTGTGGCGTGCACGGCACTCTTTACAATCCATAAGAGGATCGGAGAAGCCACCAACGTGACCGGAAGTTACCCATGTTTCAGGGTTCATAATAATGGCTGAATCAAGACCTACGTTATAG
>JAZNEE010000110.1:0-7931 GCA_045588405.1 Acutalibacteraceae bacterium | reverse complement strand
CATAATATTCTAATCATATCTGCTTGACAAAAAAGACACCCGTACTTGTCTATTTAACAAATGCGGGCGGTTTTTCTTTATGTTTAATATTTGTAAAAGTTTCAGTTTGACAACCATATCGTCAAAGTATTAGTTCCATTCCAATCTTTTGCGGTACAAGTCCTTGGGCTTGATAAAATCTCATTGCCGACGGATTACAACTCCACACGTTGAGCGTTAGGTTATAACAATTATTTTCTTTGGCAAGCTTGATTGCCGCTTCATACAATTCCTTGCCAATGTGTTTTCCTCGCAAGTTTTCATCAACACAAAGATCGTCAATATACAAGGTTTTAATATTGGTCATTACCGAATTATCGATGTGTTGTTGAAATATGCAGAAGCAATAACCCATAACCTCATCGTTTTGATCAGCGCTTACAAGAATTGGGCGTTTTTCATCTTTAATTAAACTGCCGAGTTCCTCGGCAGAGTATTTTGTGCCGATTTTAAAAATATCAGGTCTTCCGTTGTGATGAACAAGACAAACCTGTGATAAAAGCTCTATGATTTTAGGGATATCTTTTTGCTTTGCCAAACGTATCATTTAACCGTCTCCTTTTTTCGAAAGGCATTATAACATTTTAGGACAAAAAAGTCAACGCGGCAGCTTTTCTTAAGCATACCTTCATCCTAAAGGTTCTATAACTGATTGACATTTGACAACACCACTTATATAATAAATTTATACTTAAAGTAGGAGAATTGCTTATGAGTATTTATTACGTATCAAACGACGGATGTGACCAAAACGACGGTTTGTCACCGGCGAGTGCTTGGAAAACCATTGAAAAAGTTAATTCAACACACAATCGCGGTGATGAAATCAGATTCCGACGCGGTGACACATTTTTTGGCTCAATATATTCCAGAATGGGTATAAGCCCCTCTCAGCCGACGGTTTATTCTACTTATGGTGAAGGTAAAAAACCCATAATCAGTCTGTTTAAAACTGTTAAAAAAGGTGTTTGGGAAAAGGTTTCGGAAAATATATACCGAGCTGATGTTTTCAACTCCGATAACATCACAGGCAACACCCAAGATAAAGACAAAAACGTTGGGTTTATGGAAATAGACGGAACGATTTTTTATGCAAAAAAGTTTGCGCTTGAGGAATTGGAAAATCAGTGGGATTTCTACTGTGACGATTATAACAAGGAAAGCCCTTACGTATACGTATACTCTAACGCTTCCCCCGACACTCTTTGTGAAACTTTATCACTCGCTTGCAACATCCACGGAACATATTTCCGTAATTACATAAGGTTTGAAAATCTTGTTTTCACCGGAACAGGCGCACACGGAATTTGTCTCTCCGCCACGCAGGCAGTTGTTTCTCATTGCGAGTTTCACAAGATTGGCGGTTCGTGCCTTTTAACCTATAAATCAAATAACGTAAGATATGGAAACGGCGTTGAGATTTGGGCAAACTCTTCGGATATAACGGTTGAGTATTGCAAATTTTCAGAGATTTATGACGTTGCTATGACCATGCAAGGCGCACCTGTTCACACAAGCTGGGAAAACATCCACTTTAGTCATAACACAGTTTGGAATTGTGTGCAGGCATTTGAAATTTGGAATGGCAGAAAAGACCAAATCGAACCCGACACAGGCTTTAAAAACTGCTGGTTTGAACACAACACCTGCATAAATTCGGGTTTTTGTTGGGGATATAAAGCACGTCCGAACAAGTCTTGTTCTGCTCATCTTTTGATTTATCACCTACTTTGCCCGATTTGTGACCTTCATATATACGACAATTTGTTCTATGGTGCAAGGGAATCATCAATTTTCAAAAGTGGTGGCCCGCAAAACATTCCCGAAGGCTATAAAATTTATGACAATACGTTCATTAAAGAAAGCGGTCAACCAATAGCTCTTCCCGGCCGTTACACTACTAATGAGCAACTCGAAGAATTTGAAGCAAAAATCGCTGCAAGCAACCGAGTAATCGATATGCCAAGACTTTAAGTTAAAGTTATTTAAGTATAAAATCAACAAACCCCATCGGGTTTCCGATGGGGTTTGTTTTATTGTAAATTGATTTTAAACTTATTTGAAGTATCTGTTGAGAAGACCTTCAAAAGCACGGCCGTGGCGAGCTTCATCTTTAGCCATCTCGTGTACGGTATCGTGGATAGCGTCGAGGTTAAGCTGCTTTGCTTTCTTAGCAAGTTCAAATTTGCCTTCGCAAGCACCGTTTTCGGCGGCAACGCGGAGTTCAAGATTGGTCTTGGTGGAATCGGTTAAGCACTCACCCAAAAGCTCGGCAAACTTTGCTGCATGCTCTGCCTCTTCATAAGCGGCTTTTTCCCAATAAAGACCGATTTCGGGGTAACCCTCGCGGTGTGCAACTCTTGCCATTGCAAGGTACATACCAACCTCCATGCACTCACCGTTGAAGTTTGCACGAAGACCCTCGATGATATCTTCGGGGGTATCCTTCTTGGCAATGCCAACCTCATGCTCGGTTGCCCAAGATGCTTCTACCTCGGTAATCTCGGTAAACTTTTCGCCGGGTGCCTTGCAAAGAGGGCACTTTTCAGGAAGAGTTTCGCTTTCAACTATTTCACCGCAAATGCTGCATTTCCATTTTTTCATAAACTTCAATCTCCTTTATTTTGACATTAGCACTCTTGTGTTCAACATTATTTTATCATATATTTTTATTCATTTCAAGAAAAATATTCATTAAAGTATTATGCAAATAAGACCGCTGCAACCTTCGTTTATAACCCTTTCCAAGGTTTCCTGCAAGCGCATTCTTGCATCCTGCGGCATTCGTGCAAGTTTGGTGTGAAGCCCCTCGTTGACGAGCGAATGCAACGATTTGCCAAAGATGTTTGATTCCCAAATCTTGGTGGGTTCTTCCTTAAACTCATCAAGCAGATACATCACCAAATCCTCTGATTGTTTTTCTGAGCCCACAATAGGACTAACCTCGGTGGTGATATTTGCCTTCATCATGTGAATCGACGGTGCAGATGCGCGAAGTCTTACCCCGTATCTTCCACCTTGCTTCACGATTTCTGGTTCTTTTAGCGCAAGTTCCTCGATTTCGGGCATAACAATACCGTAACCCGTTGCTTCAACCTCATCGAGAGCATCCTTAAAACGATTATATTTTCGCTTGATTTCCGAAAGTTCGATAAACTCCTTCATCAGTTGTTGCTCGTTGGCAATGTCAACACCCGTTGTTTCTTTTAAGATATCATAAAACAGCTTGCGGTCAACATCGGCACAAATTGTGGCACTACCCCGTCCCAAATCTATTTTTTCAACCTTACTGCTTGCAACGTTTTCTGAAGCTTCAAGCATTTTTGCAAACCCGTTTATATGCGAAACCTTGCTCATTTCGGCTGAAGCAGTTAGCACCGAAGAATAAATCTGTTTTTGCAACCAATGTTCGGATTCCAATGCAGTTATCCATAAAGGAAGCTTGATTTTCAGTTCTTTTATCGGGAACTCATAAAGCAATTCGCAAAGAATATCGCTTATATCGTTTTCGTCTAGTTCGATACAGTTGACCGTTCTTGTGGCAACCGAATATTTTTCGGCTATTTCTCTTGCAACCGCCTTTGAACTTTCGGAATTTGGATACATACTGTTTACAAGCACAATAAAAGGCTTGTTTATTTCTTTAAGCTCTGCAATAACTCGCGCCTCTGCCTCGGCATATTCTTCACGCGGAATATCACTGATACTGCCATCTGTAGTTATTACAAGTCCTATTGTCGAATGCTCTGTTATAACCTTTTTGGTGCCAAACTCGGCCGCCATATTAAAAGGAACAGGCTCATCGAACCACGGGGTCATAACCATTCTCGGGTCATCGTTTTCGATATATCCTAACGAACTTGGAACAATATAACCAACGCAGTCTATAAGTCTAACGTTCATGCTAAGACTGTCTTCCATTTTTATCTCTATTCCCTTTTCGGGAACAAACTTGGGCTCGGTAGTCATAATCGTTCTGCCACCGGCCGATTGAGGAAGTTCGTCGTTGGCTCGTTCTTTTTGATACTCACTTTCAATATTAGGAATTACCAGAGTATCCATAAACTTTTTAATAAAGGTTGATTTGCCCGTTCTTACAGGACCTACCACACCAATGTAAATGTCACCGCCGGTTCTTACGGCAATGTCGTTGTAAATGCTTGTGCTTGTCATAAATTTACCTCCCAAAATTTCTCGTCACCACTAATTTTTATGAGGTGAATGTGGGGTTTATGACAAAATAAAAGCAGGCTTTAACCTGCTTTTAAACACCCTCTAAATTAAATGGAGGAATATATTCTTTACTGCCACTTGCGAGTTCTTGAGTGAAGATTATTTCTATACTGCTTTTTTCGGCAGCATCCATAACCTTGTTGTGTTCTCTAACGGTTAGCTTGCGATTGATTTCGGGATAATTTTCAAGGTTACCGCAAGGAGTATACTGACTCATAAGGCTTAATATAGCGTTGGGTGTGTTTTGTTCAACCCATTTTATAACGCTTATTGCCTCGTTTGTCCCCTGTGGCATTATAAGATGACGGATAATAACGCCCTTTTGCATCATTCCCCTATCATCAAATTCATTTGTTTTTAAATTATAACAATGCTTTATCGCACTTGTTGCAACCAAAGGATAGTTTTCGGCATTGCTGTATTTTAACGCTCTGTCGCTGGACAGATACTTCAAATCAAGCAAATAAATATCGGTGAATTCGTCGGCAATTTTTAAAGTTTCTTCACTTTCATAGCCACCCGAATTATAAACCACGGGAATTACGGGTTTGAAAATTTTAAAAGCTTCTTTTATTGCCAAAACATAGTGCGTTGGATTGACAAGGTTGATATTTTCTGCACCTTGCTCCTGCAGTTCCTTAAAAATCTCTGCAAGACGCTCTGCCGTTACGGTTTTGCCAAAGTTTTTGTGCGATATTTCATCGTTTTGACAAAACACACAACCAAGACTGCAACCGCTGAAAAACACAGTGCCGGAGCCCTTTTCACCGCTTATGCACGGCTCTTCCCAAAAGTGCAACGAAGCGCGTGCAACCTTTGCAGTAAGTGGACTTTTACAAAACCCACCCATATTTTCAGTTTCTGTTCTCTTTGCACCGCATTTTCTGGGACACAAGTTGCAAATCATTTTTTTGGTTTCCTTTCCTTAAAATTTGGACTGCCTCACCGCCACAACACAAAAGCATTATTGAGTTGGGTATAAGCATAAGCGAATTAAACAAATCGGTCAACGTCCACATAGCGTCTCCGTTAACCCAAGACGATATTGGCACAAGCGAAATAAATATAATAAGATACATGCCTTTAAAGGTCTTATTTTTACTTAAAAATTCCAAAGCCTTTATTCCATAGAACGACCAGCCTATTATCGACGCAAAGGCAAAGCAAACTGCCGAAAACGACAGCGCTTTTATGCCGAAAATCCCAAAACAATCCTCAAATACTTTGCAAATAAGTGTAAAGGGGTCGGTTGTGTTTAGCTTTAAATATGCGGGTGAGGAAAGCACCGCTAATGCTGTAAGCATACACACAACGACGGTATCGGTAAAAACCTCGATTATCCCCCAACAGCCTTGAGAGTAAGGGTCTAATTCTTTGGCAGAACAATGTGCAATCGGCGAACTTCCCATGCCTGCTTCGTTGGTGAAAAGGCCTTTCATAATTCCCGTTTTAATGGTGACGGCAAGAAGTGAACCACCAACCCCACCTGCAACCTCTTTTATGCCGAAAGCCGATGTGAAGATTGAGAAAACGGACACAGGAACATTGACAATGTTTTTTACTATTATAACGGCAACGGCAACTATGTAGACGACCGCCATTAAAGGCACAAAAACTGCCGAAAAATTTTTATAAAGCCTATCCTTGCCAAAAATTATAAATGCAAGCAAAGGCACAACGCCAACCGATACAATTAAAGGGTTTAGTGAAAAGCCCAATTTTGAAAACTCAAAAATCGCTTTTGATTGTGATATATTGCCCGCAAAAAGTGAGGCCAAAACGGTTGCAAGCGCAAAAGCATTGCCTGATTTTTTTAAAACGCCCTCACCTTTTTGGTGCAAGACATACATAGGTCCACCCGAAGTTCGTCCGTTTTGCAAGGTATCATTGGCGCAAATATAAATTTCGGCAAACTTGGTCATCATTCCCAAAACGCCGGTTAAAAGCATCCAAAAAACAGCACCCGGGCCACCCACACATATCGCGGCAGTCACACCAACGATATTGCCTATTCCAATTGTGCTACCCAAGGCAATCGACATTGCCTTAAAGCCTTCGAAATCGCGTTTTTTAATCAGACTTCCTATTGTTGCCGACAAAACCTTTTTAAAATGAAACACTTGGAAAAACCGGCTTTTTACAGTCAAATAAATTCCACAAGTTATAAGCAACAACGAGCAAAATATTAACAATAAAGACATAAAATCACCCGTAAATACTATTCAAAGTTACGGGTGATTATTATTTATATATTTTCCGTTTCTTTAACCAAAGCATTTAAACTCGAATCAGGTTTTGGCAGATATATTTCCCGCACTGCTCCGTCAAAACACTCGTAAATACGACAGTTTTTACTCCGTTTTTCCTTGCGTTGCAAAAAACAATGCCACTTACAAAACTCTTCGACCTTAAAGGCTTGGTTTTATGTGTAGATTTTGGTGAAGAGAAGCAGGTAAAGCTATCGCTTACCTGCGACGATGAGCCGAAAGATGCCTTAAAAACAGGTCTTTAAGGCCGGTTCGAGTCTAAACGGTTTGGTTAGGCCTTTCAACCTTGACAACGGGGGTTAAAGGTGCCGTGTTGCGCTTGACAACCACCTTATCAAAATATTTCTTAAAGGTCACACGGCCAACAAACTTGTAACCGCATTTTTTGCAGGTGAGTTCACTTCGAAAACTCTGACCTTTGAAACCCCAAGGTGTCATTCTGTTGGCTTCACCACCGCATTTTTCACAAGCAAATTCAAGCTTTGACTTGTTTATAAGCGGACTGTTTATATCCTTTATAATATAAGCCTTAAAGGTGAGCTTTTTATAGTAATCGGGATGCGAAGTATCAACCACAAACTGCATCATTCTCTTAGGGCAATAGACCTTGCGAAGTATCTCAGCACAAAGAAGACTGTCGTCAAGTGCGCGATGAAGACCTATGCCGTCAATGGGGATTGAAAGCATTATGGCAGCATTTGCAACCGAAACCTGAGACGTTATTTTACTGCCCTTTAAAATCATTTCACTCTGAGCATATTTTTGAAGGTCAATGTATTTTCCTATGAATGGAATGTTATCCACACCAAAACGAAGACGGAAGTTTTCAAGCAACACGTAAAGGTCAGAATTGCTCCAGGTAAGCGTTACAGCATCATTACCTGCCCAATCTGAATAAAGCTTCACAGCCTCTGAAAAGGACATTCCCTTTTCCTTCATTTCCTCGGTGGTTATGTTGGTAAGCCTTTGAAAACGCGAGCTGAGTTTTTTTGTAAATGTCGAACGGATAAGCACCGAAAAACGAGAGATTTCATTAAGATCCTCATCAAGCTTTACAGCGCCTATCTCAATAAGCTCGTTAAAGCATTTACCGTTTATCTTGCGATAAGTGGTATTCCATTCGTTATCAAGAATTATAAATTCCATAATTACTTTTTAAGTCTGCTTTCGTGTTTCATTCTGGTCTCTTTATCGAGTATACGCTTTCTGAGACGAATGCTTTTTGGAGTAATCTCAACAAGCTCATCAGATTTTACAAATTCCAATGACTGCACAAGGCTCAAAATTGAAGGAGGAACCAACTTCAAAGCATCGTCAGAACCTGCTGCACGCATATTTGTAGCGGCTTTTTTCTTACAAACGTTGCAAACAATATCCTCATTCTTGGGGTTT